>JAJCYJ010000526.1 GCA_029262975.1 Saprospiraceae bacterium | reverse complement strand
CTTTCCGGAATTCAAGCAATCAAATTTAGATTTTAAGTCAACTTTCGGAAATATGATCGGATACGCATTTCAATATAGCGTGAATACCGCTGGTATTTCACTTCGATATTTACATAATATAAATATGACGATTAGCAATCCATCGTTATCCTGGGTAGTACACGAAGAAGAATATACTCTTTCTTAACGTACTACCCATAGCGATGAGATCTTCAGTCCTACCACTTGATTAGATAAACAAAAAAAGCGGCAACCATTTGGATGCCGCTCCTCGTTTTTTTGTTCAAAATTCTAAACTAATTATCTCAATGGACCGGCAAATTTGTCGGCACTCAATTAGAATATTAATCGGCTTCTTTGCTAAAAACAAAAGGTATCACTACACTTGTCTGATCCCATCCTATATGCATATGGACTTCTTCTCCATTCTCTTTGAACATAATTGATAAAGCTTCTAATACTTCTTCTCCTTTCTCTACGGGGACGGACACCGTGGCTGCATCTTTTGATTCATCGCGGCCATATGCTCCCCAGATAGGATAGTCTTTGCTAAATATTATGTCCCATGTATTTGCATTGGTCCTTGCAAATAAAGCATACCTTCCTTTTGCTATTTTTGTTCCATTAACCGATGCATCTTCATATAAGACAATTTCCGTCGCTTCATTAGCACCCATTCTCCACACTTCTCCTTCTTTTAGTAATTCTCCAAATATCACCCTGTCATTCTTTAGAGGACGGCTATATGTCACCTGGATTTTGGGTTTAACATTTTTTGCATCACCTTCCATATAATTTGTGAATGCACTGGTGCGAGGATAATGAGCCATGTCCAGGGGACTCTTGTCTACATTGCTGAATATCGCTGGATTTAAACCAATAGGAAGCAAAACTCGGCGACCATCCCATTCTATCGCCAGGTTAATATTTCGATCGTCTACTTCCTGGAATGTCATTGATAATTCCTCTCTTGGGTCATCGACTTCCTTGACTTTCACACGGAAGGATGCCACAGTAAGATCATTATCTCTATTAGCATTACCCCAGATGCCAGATTCTGAAGAAAAATTAAGCGTCCAATGATCTTTTTCAACCAGGGCCGACATTGTATATGCCCCGGCTGGGATCGTTTCACCGCCAAGACTGACAGGAGCATAAAATGTAATTGTCGTGGCTTCATTTGCGCCTAAGCGCCATTCCTCACCATAAGGAATCAATCCGCCCCATATGTCACGACCTTTTTTTGCAGGACGGGAGTAAACCAATTTGATTTTAGGTGTAATATTTCGCTGATCGTCTCCAAGATAATTGCGCCAGGCAACTTCTTGAGGGTAGTAAATCATATCCAAGGTACTGGCATCAACGGCCGGCCACTTTTCATCTTGAGCAGATAATGCACCGACTGTAGAGATGATAAAAATGAATGTGAATAAATGTTTCATATATAGGTATTAAATTTTTAGATATGCGAATGTACAAATAGCCGTGCCCAGACTACTTACAATTTAGAACATTAGGAATATTTTAAGTCGGTACGCATTAATTTTGCTATCCTACCGGCGATCTACCCCGACTGACTTGAGCGCAAGTAGAACAGTAACGAAAGTCTGATATTCTATCAAATGAAAAACGAGATATGGATACATTGTATCTGGTCCGATCGGCGCCTATTTTTGATCAGAGAACCTGCTCTTACGGGTTCGAATTTAGAATTCTCTAATCTTTATATTCCTAAACGAGACATCATCCCCATGATCCTGAAGAAGAATATGTCCACTGTCAAGTTCTCCAAAGTTTGGCCAATCCTTGTATTTGCTATACGCAACAAGCGCCCTGTACATCTGTGTATTTCTTTCATATTCGACCACTTTCACACCGTTTAACCAGTGACTAATGTGATTATCACGGGATACGATACGGCCTCTATTCCAATCTTCCGTAGGGGCTACTACTTTTCTGTTAGCAGGGACTGAAAGATTGGTAGCAGGGATGAGATCATAGAGAGAGCCGATTGTCCGATTTCCATTTACACCCTGAGTGGCATCGGGGTGGGCCTCATCATCAAGGATTTGAAATTCTAATCCAATCGACGACCCCGGACCTTTATTAATGTCGGGATCTACATAGTATTTGACGCCGCTATTGGCTCCTTTAGCCAGTCTAAATTCAAAACTTAATTCAAATTCGGAAAATTTGTCATTAGTGATAATATCTCCTCCATGCGTAGATTCTCCACCATCAGATGCTTCAACAGATAAAACGCCATTTTGAATATTCCATCCCTTTCCAGGAAATGATGTACTCCTTGCAGAGCGCCAGCCTTTTGTGCTGTGACCATCCCATAATAACCGCCAGCCTTTTCTACGTTCTGCTTCAGTTATTGAATTTGAAATTAGATTTAACTCTTCGGCGTTTGAACTCACCGGCCATCTGTGGTCTTCTAGCTGATTCGTTAAGATCCTCAATTTCCGCCATTTAACCTGGGCTCCCTCTTCTTCTTTACTACCTATCGAATGTACTTGTAAGGCGATAAATCCATTGGCATCCGCATCATCCACAAGATTTGATGTCATGATACCATTCACCCACACACGCAAGGATGTGCCGATAGCCTCTATATGGTATGCATTCCACTTGCCATTAACGAATGCCTTTTGGCCTTGATTATTTTCAGTAAGCGTATATAACCAACCCCGACGTCCTTCATCATAAATGCCTCCCGACCACGCCCGTTGACTTGGGTCTATTTCAATCTGATAACCATAGACTTTTCCATTTTTGTAATCAGCCACACTCTGGCTCCTGATCTGAACACCACTATTTAATCTTGGATCATCATACACTTCAAATTCTAAAATGAAATCTCCATATGACTTTCGGGTAGCCAGAAAAGTATTAGGAGTGCCCAGTTT
>JAJCYJ010000525.1 GCA_029262975.1 Saprospiraceae bacterium | reverse complement strand
TTATTGCAGATTCAATAGAGACTGTTGCTTCGGCACAATGGTATGATGGAATAATCGCGGTCGTAGGATGTGACAAAAATATGCCAGGAGCTATGATGGCACTTGGTCGTTTGAACCGGCCGTCCATACTTGTCTATGGAGGTACGATCAAGCCCGGTTTTCACAATGGAAAAAAGTTAGACATAGTTTCAGCGTTTGAGGCGCTTGGACAAAAAATAAATGGCCAAATCTCTGAGGAGGAGTTTCGTTCAGTGAAATTGAAAGCGTGCCCGGCTGCAGGAGCATGTGGTGGTATGTATACGGCCAATACTATGGCGTCAGCAATTGAAGCAATGGGGATGTGTCTTCCTCATAATGCATCAAATCCAGCAGTAAGTGATGCCAAGCAAAATGAGTGTTCCAGGTTAGGTGATGCAATAAGAAATCTATTGGAGAAGGATATTAAACCAAGGGACATCATGACCTATGAAGCCTTTGAAAATGCGATTCGATTAATTACTGTTTTAGGAGGGTCGACAAATGCCGTCATGCATCTTGGAGCGATGGCTACAGCATCGGGTATCTCACTATCAATAAATGATTTTGCCCGTATTTGTGATGCCACACCTTTTCTCGCTGACCTTAAGCCAAGTGGTCAATATGTAATGGAAGATTTGCATAAGGTAGGAGGCATACCTGCAGTTATGAAGATGATGCTCGAAGAGGGCTTGTTACATGGATCGTGTATGACAGTGACCGGTCAGACGATTGAAGAAAACCTCAAAGGAGTTGAAAGAATCAGTTCTTCACAAAACGTGATTCATGGGTTGCATGATCCCATTAAAGCGACTGGACATCTCCGTATATTATATGGTAATCTCGCACAAGAGGGATCCGTCGCAAAAATTACTGGAAAAGAGGGGATGCGTTTTTCGGGGAAAGCACACGTATTTAATAGTGAAGATGAGACCAACCAGGCCATTGTGAACAATGAAATTCAAAAAGGAGAGGTTGTTGTAATTAGATATTGCGGTCCTAAAGGTGGACCGGGCATGCCAGAAATGCTCAAACCCACATCACTTATTATGGGTGCCGGATTAGGCAAGGAAGTTGCATTGATAACTGATGGAAGGTTTTCAGGAGGAACTCATGGATTTGTAGTCGGTCATATTACTCCAGAAGCTTATGAAGGGGGCACGTTGGCTTTAGTCGAAAATGGTGATATTATCACCATTGATGCAGATACTGATTCACTTGCGGTATCATTGAGTGAGCAGGAAATTGCCGATCGTAGATCCAAATGGACGAAGCCTGATCTACCTGTACATGGAATTCTTAAGAAATATCGTCATACAGTTTCTTCTGCAAGTGAAGGCTGTGTAACAGATGAATTGTCGTAAAATATAGAATCGCAAATAAGATTTATATGGCTAAGCCAGAAGTAAAAATAACAAAGTCGTCACTGATGATGCCCACCCGAATGACTGGAGCAACGGCAGTTTTAGAGTCTCTTGTAGCCCATGAAATTGATCTGATATTTGGATATCCGGGAGGGGCTATAATGCCTGTATATGATAGCCTTTATTTTTATAAGGATAGAATCCGTCATATTTTGACAAGACACGAGCAAGGAGCTATTCATGCTGCCCAGGGATTTGCACGAGTCACACGGAAGACCGGCGTGGTCATTGCTACTAGTGGGCCAGGAGCGACAAACCTATTTACCGGACTTGGCGATGCACTTATGGATAGTACACCTTTAGTCTGTATCACAGGGCAGGTCTTTAGTCATTTGTTAGGAAGTGATGCCTTTCAGGAAATTGATGTAATTGGATGTACTACATCTATAACAAAGTGGAACTATCAGGTTACTAATGCTGAGGAGATTCCGGAGATAATGGCCAAGGCATTTTACATTGCTAATTCTGGGCGGCCCGGGCCCGTATTGATCGACATCACCAAAGATGCCCAGATTGGGGAGTTAGAATACCGTCCTCAGGAAAAGATTAAAATACGATCATATCATCCTCGTCCTAAGATTAAAAAAGATATCCTTGAAGAGGCTGCTGCCATGATCAATAAGGCCAATAAGCCACTGATCTTGGCTGGACATGGCATTCATATTGCAAAAGCACAGGATATTTTCACTGAATTTGTAGAACGTACAGGAATACCTGTTGCATGTACGATACATGGGCTTTCTACAATTCCCACGGATCATAAAAATTATGTAGGTATGTTGGGCATGCATGGAAATTATGGCCCCAATATCAAGACCAATCAATGTGATCTATTGATTGCCATAGGGATGAGATTTGACGACAGGGTAACAGGCCGATTAGATGCTTACGCAAAACAGGCAAAAAAAATACACATAGAAATAGATCAGTCGGAATTCAATAAGAATGTACGTGTTGATATTCCTTTCCATGCAGATGCCAAAGATGCTTTGAAAAAGCTTTTACCCTTAGTTAAGAAGAAGAGCTATGACAGCTGGATGAAAGAATTTGAGGACTGTGATAAAATGGAACAGGAAAAAGTTATCGATCGGGATCTTCATAAGAATACATCCGGCTCTCTTACTATGGGTCGTGTAATACGAGAGGTTTCGAGACAAACTAAAGGAAAAGCTATTGTAGCAACTGATGTGGGACAACATCAAATGGCGGCTGCAAGATATTATGAATATCTCGGGCGGGATTTATGGGTTTCTTCAGGTGGTGCAGGGACCATGGGTTATGGTCTACCGGCCGCGATAGGTGCCAAATTTGCCAAGCCAGATACTGAAGTGATAGCTATAGTTGGTGATGGTGGCTTTCAAATGACATTACAAGAAATGGGAGTATGTAGCCAGCATAATGTAGGGGTTAAAATTTTACTTCTTGATAATGAACATTTAGGCATGGTAAGACAGTGGCAAGAGTTATTTTTTGAAGGACGTTATAGTGCCGTGGAACTTACCAATCCTAATTTTATAAAAATAGCTGAAGGATTTGGTGTTACAGGACGAAAAGTAACTGATGCGTCGGAGATTGATGAGGCTATCGCTGAAATGCTGAGTTTTGATGGACCATTCCTCTTGCACGTAATGGTTCAAAAAGAAGAAAATGTCTTCCCAATGATTGCTTCAGGGAAATCTGTCGGTGAAATTGTATTAGAATAAATGTTATGATTGAGACATTCACATTAACCGTTTTTAGTGAAAACAAATCCGGATTATTATCCAGGATAGTAGGTTTGATAACTAGAAGAAAAATAAATATAGAGACACTGACAGTCTCACAGTCTTCTATTGAAGGGATTCACAGATTTACCATTGTCCTTGAAATCACAGAGGAAGTCGTCGAAAAAGTAGTGGCTCAAATTGATAAGCAAGT
>JAJCYJ010000524.1 GCA_029262975.1 Saprospiraceae bacterium | reverse complement strand
AAAAAAATAAGGTTAAATACATAGCTCCTTTTGTTGATTTAATACATTCGGTATCTTCAGCAAACCTGGTTAAATCCATAAATAAGGAAGCTCAGAAAAATAGCAGGACAATTAATATTCTACTCCAGGTAAAAATCGCAGAAGAATTATCAAAAAGTGGTTTGGAAAAGTCTGAGGCAATAGACATCATTGAAGATTTCTCTCAGGGCATCTATCCTCACATCAGACTCACAGGGTTTATGGGTATGGCTACCTTTACAGATGATATGGTACAAGTACGTCGGGAATTCAAAATTTTAAAAGAATTTTCTATACAAATGACTGCTCAATATCCTGATGTATTTAGTGATTACGGAGATGAATCCTCATTAACTGAAACCACGAATGATACTGAACCTATTCTGTCGATGGGTATGTCTGGAGATTATAAAGAAGCGATAGAAGAAGGATCGAATATGGTAAGAATTGGAAGTCTGATTTTTGGTAGCAGATAGTGTAGCTAAATCATGCCCCTTACACCAAAAGTATGGACTAAATCACTATTGTCGTTTTCTAACAAGTAATTTCCACTATCTTTTATGACTCAATATTAGAGTCTTAGAATTAGCTCACGTACTCTAATAAATAATACAAACAGAATATTTCTAATTGACATATCAAAGTAATGTGGTACTACATGTCAGGAATGACAATGTCACCTGTTCGGTTTTATCAAGACGCCGATAAATGAGAATTGCAGACACAATTCGCGACGCTCTCAACTCAGACGACGGAAAAAGGAGGTTGGATTGAATTGAAATCTGAAAGAGCTTTTCCTATCTAGTGCAGATCGGTACCTTGTTAGTATTGATCCGAAGCTGTTCTATTTGAGATTTAGGATATAAAAAATCTCATTATAATTTTACCAAATAGTACTTCCCCTATTGCATGATTTATAATATTAAAATATCTTGTGTATTTGCTTTTTTAGTATCAATATGTTAACAATAAGAGCATTTAATTAAATCATATAGGGTTATTACTATCCATAAAGTACAATAGTTTAATAATACCCTTACAATTATTTGTTCTGAGCTGGCATTTTGTATATACCATGTCCTATATACTTTGTGAATTTGTCTAATTGACATCTAGGAAATATCCACCTAAAAGACGATAAGAACTTTTATAAAAAGTACTGAAATGAAAAGAGAGTCCACCAACATTCATTGAACATGAATTAAGCAGACCCTCAATCTCTTGGCGAAGAGACTGCGAATATACGACTTCCTCTTTCTTTCATTACTTATGGGAGCAAACTTCACTTCCCAAAGTAATTTTACAATGAAGGATTTATCAATTATTTCACAATGAAAATTTTTAGATTATTACTACTGACAACCACCATTTTGTTACTTAATTCTAATTATTCTTTTGCTCAGAAGGATTTAGAATTTATTAATGAAATAACTAAAGAACAAGCGGATCTCACGGGACAGCAAAATGCAAAGTATTTAAAAATAAAAGAAAACAAAGCATTTAAAGAGGTCCTGATCATAAGGGTAGGAAATGTCAGAACTTTGGAAAAGAGAGGGGCTTTGCATATCAAAATCCCCGGTCTACCTGGAGCATTAGTCGCACATCGAGAGGCATTAGAAGTTCGAGGAGAAAATGAATTTCAATGGACAGGAAGATTTCGAGATGATTCGGGAGAGGTCTTTATAAACGCAACAAATGAAGGCATCTTTGGTCGAATTATCTATGAAGACGATGTGTATCAATTGGAGGGCTTAGGAGACGGTAAATCGCTCTTTATGAAGGTTAATAAAGAAATTTTGACACCTGAAGAATGTGGCACTATTCAACCGGAATTAAAAGCGACTAAAAAAAATAGGCAACTTAAAAATCACTGTGCAGCAGTGCCTATAAGAGTTGGGGTTCTGTTCACCCAAGCTGCACAAAATACCGGACTTAATATGAATAATATCGCCCAAGTAGCCATCGCAGACCTTAATACATCCATTACAAGCTCTGGGCTCACTTCACATGATGTAAGTTTTCAAGTAGCCGGAGTTCAATTTCTAAACGGATTTGTAGAAACCGCTAATATCTGTAATGATGCTGCCACTCTGTCCAATGATAATAACGCCATTCAATTTCGCAATGACCTCAATATTCTTGCAGATGTTGTTATCTTATTAACAGACGGACCTTATGGCTTGGCAGTAGGTTGTGCCAATGCGATTGAAGCCAATGCGGCACAAGCTTTCGGTATTGTTCAAGCCGCTCAAGCTAATGCGGTATTTAGTTTTGGTCATGAGGTAATTCATTTGATAGGAGGTAGACATCAACAATGTGCATTATTTTTTAATCCTGGTTGTGATGATACTCCAGGGTTTGAACATGGTTGGAAATATCGTACCGGTTGGTGGCCTTTCAGAAAAGAAAAGACCACAATCATGCACCAACAACAAAATGGTTGGACACGCCAAAGAGAAGTCTCTAATCCTGCGGTTCACGGAAACGCAAATCTTAATGATAATGCACAAATGTTGGAGGATAATGCATGTAATGTAGCTGCGTTTATGGTTAATCCAATGACAGTCAATATTACAGGCCCGTCAGTGGTTGAGGAGAATAGTTCTGGGACGTGGTGCTTCACAGTTCAAAATTGTAATACCATACAAAATAGATTGTGGGAAGTTAGCACAGATGGCTGGAACTACACTTTTGCTGGCTCAGGTAATTGTATCACTCGAATCATAACAAGTGAAATTCTACACATACGACTTACTGTAACTTGCACAGACGGTCAAGTAGTAACTGATTTTCACATCGTTTTTTCTTCTGGAGGATTCGAATTGGCTCAACCTAAAGAAGAAGAATCCTTAAAATCATTGAGTCTAGAAACGACATTGGATTTATCCTCAACCGAAATATTAACGTATCCCAACCCAACTCTAGAGGATCTTAATATCGTATATAACATTAGTAAAGGGACGAATACAGACATTTATCTTACAGACATGATGGGTCGAAGTCAAATTATATTTAATGGAACATCCCAATTCTCTGAACAAAAGACTATTACGTTACCCGTAGTTCAATATTCTCCTGGGCTTTATATTTTAACAGTTATAAGAGACAATAGTATTCATTCAAAAAAAATAATGATACATGGCACAAAGCCTTAGATTAACTATCTGTTTGACTTGTCTAGTCTGTTTATCTTGTTCGAAGGACGATGATTTTAGTGCAATTTGGAATTGGGACTATTGGGGCGAAGTATCTGCGGATCTCAACGGTTCTTCATGGGATCAAGCGCTTATATATGGTCATAATCATTCCACCATGACGTTATCACATCCTGGACTTGCTTTGAGCATAGATGTTTATGGTGATTCCGGCTTTCTAAGAGAGAGTTTATTTCTTAATCAAATTCCCTGTGACATAGGCAAGCATATGCTGTACGATGTAGACCCTAATCTTTCTGATCTTCCCCGGGCATGGTATTCCACGATATTAGCCGATGGTGATGTTGTAGGAGATTCATTTTATGTTCTAGAGACAGCAGATAATTTTATAGACATTACGTCATTAGATAAATCTGAAGTTATTGCAAAGTTTCAAATATCATTTTTGCGCGACGCTACGCGAGGAAAATCAAACGCTGGTATTCCCGATACGATTAGGTTTACGGATGGCTATCTTCATACTAAATTGAATGATAGATAGTTATAGAAAAATTAAATAAGAAAAATTGAACGATTGCGGGGTCGCAGCTCCGCTTTTTCTTTAGAATGTTCCCTAATTTTGAATTGGAATAGGTGAATTATGGGGCGTGGTTCATCGACCCAACTAAAGCAAGGTTACAAGGAGGATTCTATCAGTGATAAATTCTCGGATGTGCTAACTTATATTCATGCGGAGAATGAGACAAAAAATAATTTTTATTATAGGTCGCAAAAGTTCTATACACTTACTGGCGAATAAATCGGCATGGTTGATAAAGAAGTATATCAATCCGCTAAACCTTTATTTTGTGAACAAAATCCAGTAGATGATGGTATTCGATTGATATCAAAGTTTATTGATACTTGGCAAAGAATTAACCGTAAAAATGACAACTTTGTTTCTTTATCATGAAGCTCTTGGCATCATATAGAATTTACAAAACTTTAAATTGCGCCAACAAAATATTCAACAGCGTCTGTAAGGATTAGTCTCATTTACAATAATTCTATATGGTCTTTATGTCTTTATATTATTCTTATTATTTTACATCTTAACCTTGGTTAATTATTTATTATGGCACGTAATTCAGTAGGCGTCCTTGTCGGTTTAGTAGTTGCTTTTGGAATCGTATGGAGCATCGAGTCGATCAATTATCGATTATTTCCTTTACCTGCGGATTTAGACGTTACTGATATCGATGCGATGAAGGCACATATGAAGACCTTACCGGCCATGGCATTCGTTACGGTCCTGATCGCCCACTTTTTAGGGGCAATGGGGGCGGCCTGGGTGGCGTCGCTAATTGCGAACAGCCATCAACGTCAGATATCGTTGGGCATCGGATTATTCTTATTAATTATGGGGTTAATTACAATTTTTCAAATCCCGCATCCTGTCTGGTTTATGTTACTGGACCCTCTGATGTATATTCCCGGAGTATTAATCGGATATAATATTTATCAAAAATAAAATCGCGACATGGCTATGTCAAAACCTAAGAGCGTAGATGCTTATATTGAAGGGCGGGAAAACTTTCAGGATCTCTTAACAAAACTCAGAAAGCTGGCGCTGAGTACAGATCTTAAGGAAACAATCAAATGGGGAATGCCGACTTATACAATTAACGGTAAGAATGTAATCGGAATAAGTGCTTTTAAAAATCATGCCGGTATATGGTTTTTCCAGGGAGCGCTGCTCAAGGACAAGTCAGGTGTTCTACGAAATGCACAGGAAGGTAAAACGCAAGCAATGCGTCAATGGGTATTTACGCAGATATCAGAATTAAATGAAGATTTAATCCTTTCTTATATTAACGAAGCGATTGATAATGAGAAAAAAGGCAAGAGAGTAATATTGAAAAGAACGGACAAATCATTGGAGATGCCAGCGGCACTATCCGAGGCTTTCAATAAAAATAAAAAAGCCAAACAGTCATTCGATCAACTTACGAAAGGACGTCAAAAAGATTATGCAGAATATATATCTTCGGCAAAAAGGGAAGCAACCGTTCAATCCCGATTGGCCAAAATATTACCAATGATCATATCCGGAATTGGCCTGAATGATCAGTATAAAAAATAAGTTTCCGGACTTTGAAACCAAGTCAGAGATAGGAAACCCACCCATGGTTTAGGCAAGAACATATTAAAGAAATATAGTATAAACCATAAGAATAAAATCAAATTCTTTTATCCTCTTTGATTTAACAAAAAGTAGACCTCATCTTATCGATTTGCTTCTATCTTTGGGCACTATTTAAATATAACGCCATAAAAATCATCCATGCGTCAGTATTCACTTATTATCGTCTTAATACTCTTTAGTGCAGGTCTCACGATGGCACAGGGACAATGGTCTTTTCAGGATATTGGTTCAGGTACAAAGCCTTCTATTCACATAGATGGGTTAAATGATGTCCATGTGACAGCACTCAAAGAGGATTCGGGAAACGGATTTTTATCCTACTTCAAAGTTCTTGATCAGAACATTGTGACGCAAAATGTCTTAAACGGATACTTCTATGGACCTATCGACATAATCACAGCGACCACAGCGAATACACCAATCATTGCATTTCACCATCATACTGTCGGAGAT
The DNA here is from genome assembly GCA_029262975.1 of Saprospiraceae bacterium. GTDB lineage: Bacteria > Bacteroidota > Bacteroidia > Chitinophagales > Saprospiraceae > JAJRXG01. The sequence continues at coordinate 3,423 of JAJCYJ010000524.1, read as the reverse complement.
GGAGAACTTGCTTTGGCTACAAGTCTTGGAAATGAGGATTGGACCATAGATGTAGCAACCAGTACAGGACACGATGGATGGGATGGCACAATTGCTATAGATGTTAATAATGCGGTTCATGCTGTTTCTAATGACCCTTCTAATGGCACTGAATATGGATTATTTGCCAATGGTCAATGGTCTGTTGAAAATATAGATCCTAATCAAGCAATGTATCAATACGGTACAGATATCGATATTGACAATGAAGGTATCGTCCATGTCACTTATTTTACTGATGGCACTTCTACACTCAAGCATGCTGCCAAAATCAATGGCGCCTGGGTAATCCAGGAAGTTGATACAGACGCAGTATTTCCAAGTATGATTATGACGTCGTCTGGTCCTGTTATTGCTTACCTGAAGGTGGATCGAACTGGTGGCACCTGGGCTGGTAGTGGTCAGGTTATGATAGCAACAAGAGAAAATGACACCTGGTCGTCTGCTTTTGTGGCCGATCTCCCTGACGTCACTACAGGATCTCCTTCTGGGGCAAGAGCCGTAGTAGACTTGCAAATATCAGGTGATGGCACTTGGCACATAACTTTTGCCAATGACAAGATCGTGAGATATGGTTCACGACCTGACTCTGTATGGTCCATTCAGACCGTATTGGACGTAGCTAATGAAGAATATGGTAGCCTTGGGCAACAGGTCTCACTTGATCTGGATGATGAGGGATTTGCTCACATTGTCACATACCGAAGAACAGGTGGAAATGATGGGCAAGTGATATATGGTAATAATAAGGGAAGTATAAACCTCCCGGCCATTATATGTCCAGAAGATATAGAAATCAGTTGCAATCAACTAATTACTCCGGATATTACAGGTGAGCCTGACACAGCGGGTTTTACCAGTTTTACTTTTATTGATAGCATGATCCAGGAATGTCCAGCTGATGTAATTATTCAAAGATCCTGGATCGGATTCATAGACACAATTGCTATGGATACTTGTGTTCAGACCATCACTGTGACCGTAGATACAATCGCCAACTTTTCTGTACAGGATACAATCAGAATAGATGAAGTATGCATTAATGATCTCGACGAAGTCATTCAGCTGGATCTAAGTTTACCATGTAATGTCGGCATCGATAGTGTAAACCTTGCGATCGTAGAACAAAATTGTGATCAGATTATTTACAATGCTAACTGGATATTTGGTAATACCTGTCAGGACACAACCTATAACCTTACGCAGACCATAATCATTCAAAATCGGAAAGTTGCTAAATTGGATGAGACCATCATTTTGTCCGATACTGGCGATGCCTCCGGAAGTATTACGTTACTTCCTAACTGTCCGTTTGATGAATTAACATATCTATGGTCTAACGGTTCTACAGACTCTTTGATTACAGATTTGACAAGAGGAAATTACCAGGTTGTCATCACTAATGACGAGGGATGTATTGACTCCATTTCCTTTGATGTGATGGGTTCGATAATGGACACTATGATGATGGACACCATGATGATGGACACCATGATGATGGACACCATGATGATGGACACCATGATGATGGACACCATGATGATGGATACCATGATGATGGATACTATGATGATGGATACTATGATGATGGATACTATGATGATGGACACCATGATGATGGATACTATGATGATGGACACCATGATGATGGACACCGTAATAAAGTCATCCCTTCAACTAAACATTACTAATCGGGAGGGAGATCCGATGATGGTTGATAGTGTATTTTTTATGAATACCGATTCTACATTTAGCCAAGCTATAATTGATAGTTCAGGAAATTATGTCCCAGATAGAAGTCTGTCTGATGTGGCAGGAATATGTATCACGAGAGGTGGTGAAGAAATAGAAGGATTGAGTGTTCAGGATTTAACACGTGGTACGCGAATTGTGCTTCGGTTTAAAGATGGCTGTCCCGAAGATCAGGTAGCGTTAGATGTAAGTAATGACGGTAAAACGACTGCATTTGATTTAGCATTAATGCGTAGTTTACTATTAGGTCGAATTGCTAATTATCCAAATAATTTGGTTTGGAAATTTAACAAAACTGACGAAGGATTTGATCTCTCTAACATTCAGGGCACCTGTATCATTTTGAATGACAAAGATAGAATCAGAGGATCCTTAAACGTTGTCGGTGTAAAATTGGGTGATCTACAGTGTATTGAAGAGGAATAGATCGCTGGCATTAGTCTGAGATAGCAGAGACAGTGCTTTATTATTGCACTGATTTATAGATTGCATAATTGTATGTTCGTATTTAGGCTTGGATATTAGCTATTCATTCTAATTAATAATACTGGTTTGGGGCATTTAATTTTACCCTATGGATTTTTTACTTCATTGGGACCATGACTTATTTTTACTGATAAATAAGTCATTCCAAAATACTTTTTTTGATACTGTTATGCCAGTTCTGCGTAACCGGTATTTTTGGATACCATTTTATGTAGGAGTTATAACCTATATTTTCACAAGGTACAGTTCCTCCAAAGCATCTTACTATATACTCTTTATTGTCAGTGCGGTTGTCTTTACTGATCTTACCTCCGGTCAAGTATTAAAAAAGTTTGTTCGTCGAGAACGACCTTGCCATGAGCCTACATTAGACAGAATAGCCGAGATACGGATACATTGCAGTCGGTCCTATAGTTTTCCATCATCCCATGCAGCTAACCATTTTGGTCTGGCAGTAATCTTAATGGCACTATTTGGAAAAAATCGGAAGAAGTTTGCATTGTTATTTTATGGCTGGGCTGCCTTAATCAGTTTCGCTCAAATATATGTAGGTGTTCATTTTCCATTAGATATCATTGGAGGGGCCTTATTGGGAGTTATAATTGTAAGGTTATATTTAATCATGATAGCACCTATCTTAAACAAGTTAGCTATCGAAACCTAAGGAAGCTATAGTCACTTAAAAAACTTTTTGTTACACCGCGAGATGAATTTGAACTTTCATGAAGACGCGTCTCTCAAACCTCTAAGTAGCCTTCGTACAAATCACCTGCGACAAAAGATATACCTTTACATTATTACTTTGTAACATATGACATTAATTAAATCCATTTCCGGTATTCGGGGCACATTAGGAGGCCAACCTGGAAATAATCTGACGCCAATCGACATCGTAGAATTCGTAAGTGCGTTTGCCGAAATAATAAAATCTGAAAATGAAAAAGGGAAGGTGGTCGTCGGACGTGATGGACGAATTTCTGGCTTGCAAGTGCAGCGATTAGTGAATAATTCTTTATTAATGTCTGGTATAGATGTTGTGGATGTAGGACTTTCTACGACACCAACTGTCGAAATGGAAGTGCTTGCCCAGGGAGCTTCTGGAGGAATTATAATTACCGCCAGTCATAACGACATGAAATACAATGC
>JAJCYJ010000523.1 GCA_029262975.1 Saprospiraceae bacterium | reverse complement strand
CATTGAACCATTTACCGAGAAGATGAAGAAGGTTCAAGCCGAAGCTGCGAAAGTATTGATAGGACAGGAAGACCTTGTAGAGTTGATTATAATCAGTATCGTATGTAATGGTCATGTCCTCTTAGAGGGAGTCCCGGGAATAGCAAAGACATTGAGTGCAAAGGTGATGGCAAAAACTTTAGATACGGATTTTACTAGGATTCAATTTACCCCGGATCTTATGCCTTCCGACATCATTGGCACATCGTTATATGATTTAAAAACATCTAAATTCTCATTTATAAAAGGGCCTATTTTTTCAAATATTATCTTGATCGATGAGATTAACAGGGCACCTGCTAAAACACAATCTGCCCTTTTTGAAGTTATGGAAGAAAAGCAAATTACATTTGAAGGTGTTACTCATCCAATGAAATTTCCCTTCTTTGTGATGGCGACACAGAATCCTATAGAGCAGGAAGGAACATACCGACTTCCAGAAGCTCAGCTGGACAGATTCTTAATAAAAATAAAACTCAAGTATCCAAGTATCGAAAATGAAATTAAAATCCTCAATCGGTATAAGTCACAGGCTCAGGATGCCTTGATGAAATCTGTAAAAAAAGTGCTTAAACCAAGCTCCTTAAAAAAATTAATCGAAGTGTCTAATCAAGTGCATATCAGCGATCAAATGATTGAATATGCCGCCAGGATAGTCCACGAAACCAGACAGCACGCTAAAATATACCTGGGTGGGTCTCCAAGGGCTTCGTTAGCACTCATTAATACAAGTAAGGTGGCAGCGATTCTATCTCACCGGGATTTTATCACTCCGGATGATATAAAATTTATGGCACCATATGTCTTGAATCATCGAATCATTCTGACTCCTGAGGCGGAAATGGAAGGTCTAAGCGAAGAGCAGGTTATTGAAGATATTCTAAACACACTTGAAGTACCAAGATAGTAATGATGTCCTTCTTTCTAAAACCTCGCGCATTCATAGGTATAGCGATTATTGTACTCGTTTATATTGCCTTGTATATTTTTGATGGGTCTATAATTTACGGACATGTCGCCCTGGTTGTTTACTCGATCTCCTTATTTTATGAAATCATTCAACTTTCCAGGGCAAGCAATAAGCTGAACGGTCATCGTACTGTAGCTGATCAGCTTTCTCTCAGTGATGAACAATCAATACAATATCAAATAACAAATGGAAGCAGTCAGTTTCTTTTGTTTACCATCATAGATGAACTGCCGTTTCAATTACAACACAGATCTTTTATCTTCTCGCCTGCATTAAACCCGGGAGAAACTTTCACCCGAGAGTATGTTATCAGACCTGTGACCCGTGGTCTATATGAATTTGGAAAATTACATTTATATTTTTCCACGTCGATTTTGAATTTAATTGAAAAGCGAATTTCAATAGACTTGGAGAAAAGTGTTGCGGTGTATCCCTCATTCATTCAGATGAAAAAATATGAAGTGCAGGTCTTCAATAAGGTAGCTACCCTATCCGGTATAAAAAGAGTAAGAAAAATTGGAAAAACAGATGAATTTGAACACATTAAAAACTATACACAAGGCGATAATATAAAGTCTATTAACTGGAAAGCAAGTTCGCGTCGTAACAATATAATGATCAATCAATTTCAGGACACCAGATCGCAATCAGTCTATTGTATAATTGATAAGAGCAGATCGATGAAAATGCCATTTGATCAGCTATCACTACTTGATTATGCGATTAATTCTACATTAGTTTTATCTAACGTCATTTTAAAAAAATATGATCGATCCGGATTAATTACATTTAATGATGAATTGAGTACATTCTTAAAAGCCGATAACAGAGCGCGCCAGTTATCATTAATATCAAAAGAATTATATAATTTATCCACGGGGTATAAAGAATCAAACTTTCAATCTCTATATTATCATATCCGAAAAAAAATATCCAGGAGAAGTGTATTGGTTCTTTTTAGCAATTTTGAACATGTATATGATATGCGCAGAGCCCTTCCTTATTTGCGCCAAATTAACAAACAACATTTGCTTGTAATCATCTTTTTTACGAATACGGCATTGCAATCAGAAAGCAACAGGTTAGTAGAAAATACGGCTGATATTTATTCTAACACATTCGCCAAAAAAGCGCTTTTAGAAAAAGAGAAGATTGCTGAGGAGCTTACCCTTCAGGGTATCCAGGTTATTTTATCTACGCCGGCCGAGTTATCAGTTAATGTCATCAATAAATATCTGGAAATAAAGGCGAAACGGATGCATTGATATTTTGGGATTGATTTCTTGTTTTAGATAAAATCATCTTTCGATATATCATGTAGCTTCACCTGAAAGGACTAACTTTGTCTGGCATGAAAATGCAAAGAGCATGCGGCCCCTTTCGTATAGTTACGAAAGGGACGCATGCCTACCGTTTTAAATTAGCAACAATCAGGATCGCAGCATCCGCCGCCACAAACTCTTGCTAAAAACAAAATAAAAGCCATGTTAATGAATTTAATTAAGTGAACAATAAGTTCCGTCGACACGAACCCTTGTTCATTCTGGCTTTGTATCCCCTATCGTGTTCATTTAGAAGAATTAAATATATCATTCATCATGGGCCCAAGTGCCTGCTCTACAATACCTGTCAATTGATTGGTGTGCACTAACGTGAAACAACAGAGACTGGTACTGTCATCAGTGTTACAACAACTGGCATCAGCGTCCGAAGACATACAACTAATCAATGCGAATTTGTCACCGGCCTTCAGATTAAATTTCTTTCTTAAGTCTTTTGGTAAGACTAACTGTCCTCTTTCGTCGAAACTCACGATCGCTTCAATCTGACAGCAATTATTATTTTTTGCCATAATTTGTCTTTTATAATCCAGCTTTTAATCCTTTCGCTATAAATATGCTTATTTCTATTGCATCTCCGGCGCAGCTTTTGGTACAACAATCAGCACCTACACTATCAACAACAATATCGGTGAAGCCTGCCTCCTCCATCCAGGCTATGATATCTTGTCGGTCAAATCCCTTCCATCGATCATGTTGCTCTTCGATTAATTGATCATAGTTATGTGCATCCAAATCTGTAAACAAGAGGAGTCCACCTGGTTTTAGAATCCGGGCGATTTCAAGTATAGCCTGTGAGGGTCGCTCTACATGGTGCAAATACATATTAGCCATAGATATATCAATGCTCGAGTCTTTGCACGGAAGAGATTCAGACGTACCTTCATGAACGGTAAGATTCATTTGATCGGGGTGTTTTGCTTTAAGCACTTCCAGCATTGCAGGAGATTGATCAATGGCTATCAATTCTACAGACTCATTAATTAGCCCTTCTATCAAGTATCCGCTTCCTGTACCGATATCGGCTATGTGCATTCCGGGTCTCAGGGACATTTCATTATATATTCTTTTTCTTGGAGCGTTTCCAAAGAAGTTATCTCCCATTGTATCCCATTGTGTGGATACATCTTCAAAATATTGTTTGGACAATAAGTCTTCCATATCTTACCTTTTGAACAAATATATTTCAATTTATCTAAATAATCAGAAAATTCTGATTTTTCTGATTTGTAATGAGTTATGAATCATCAGTAAAACATTCGGAGAAGAATACGGTTATATAGAGCTATGAAAGGTTGGCGATTTACAGAGGCGGATTTTATCGGGATGGAGGATGATCCATTTGCACGACTATTGAAAATATTTCAAGATCTACTCGTGTATACTTCCGGCAATGTAAGTGAAGCGTTGTCATGGCTTACAGAATTAGATAAACATTATGAGCTCACTGATGATGACTACGGAATATCTGATTTTATTCAAGATCTGATTGACAAGGGGTATATATCTGAAGGTAAAGCCAAAGGAGGGACGTATAATCCAACGGCCAAGATGGAAATAGAACTGCGCCGCAAAGCGCTCGATGATATTTTTGACCAACTTCAAAAATCAAAAAGAGGTAACCACATTACAAGGCATACAGGGCAAGGTGACGAATTCACTTCAGAAATGAGACCTTTTCAATTTGGTGACAAACTGGATAATATTGCAATAAGTGAATCTCTCCGAAATGCCCAGATAAATCATGGCATTGATGACTTTCATCTTACCCAGGACGATCTTGAAGTCCATGAA
>JAJCYJ010000522.1 GCA_029262975.1 Saprospiraceae bacterium | reverse complement strand
GCTGAAGTTATTTCTACAGAAGGGATGTCGGTATTGCCAGGTCTCTGGGATATGCATGTTCATTTGATGATAAATGGACATAGCGATTATGCTCATTGGGATACCGCCTATATCGATGAGCTTGCGGATATAATCATGCCCGCCAGTGCCCTACAATTATTACATGCGGGTATCACAAGTGCCAGAGACCTCGGAGCACCATTGGATGCCAGCCTCAACGTGAGAGATAGAATTAACAGGGGTGAGCTTCCCGGACCTACGATGTATATGTCTGGTCCTTTTATCCAACATAAACCATATCCCGGTACTGAAAATTTTAGATGGGGTGTCAAAAACGTTGATGATGCCCGCAATAAAGTAAATAAACTTGCAGAAGCCGGAGTAGACTGTATCAAACTCGTTGACCAGGATCAGATGAGTATGGATGAAGTATATGCAGTTGTAGAAGAGGCACACAAGCATGGATTAACAGTTGTTGGTCATGCTCATCGACCCGAAGAAATCAGGAGAGGTCTAAAAACCGGGGTGGACTGCTTCGAACATACGGGACTTTCCTCAGCACCTGAATACCCGGTAGATGTAATGGAGATGATTAAAGAACGAACTGCCCAAATGAATCTTGGTCCATTGTATTGGACGCCCACTGTAGAAGGACTTTATAATTATGAATATGTTCGAGACCATCCGGAAAAACTGGATAATGATTGCTGGCATGAAGGGCTTCCTCAGGATATAATTGATGATATTGAGGCTTCTATACAATATCCTGGAAGACTACCTTATTTTCAACTAACGCCAAGTCGAAAGCCAACTTTAGAAAGAAAAGTAAAACAATTAATGGACGCCGGAGTCGTATTGCTCATAGGTACAGACAGTGGTATTCCTATGAAGTTTCACTGCCAGTCTACGTGGAATGAATTAGATGTTTGGGTTAATGAATTTGGCATCGATGCCATGTATGCCATCAAGTCAGCGACTTACTGGCCTGCAAAGGCAATGGGTGTAGATGATAAATACGGCACCATTAGCGAAGGCAAATACGCAGACATCATCGCTGTAAAAGGAGATGTATTGAGATGGATATCGCTTTTACAGGAAGTAGATATGGTTATTAAACATGGAAAGAGAGTAAAGTAGCATCTTTCCAAAAAAAAGATATAAAATGAAAATAATAATATTTATAGCAGTACTCATTCTCCCAATAGATACCATAATCGGACAAGAAGTACCTCAAATTGATTTTAAAGGACTTCAGGAATCTAAACCATGGGCAGCAACAGAAAAATGGGAACCCGTACCTTCAAAGGTCACCCCAGGTGTGTATGCTGCGCCACCTTCCGATGCAATAATCTTATTTGATGGTTCAGACTTGTCCCAATGGAGGAAACCAAGATATGATTATGGCGCACGCATGGATCAAGTAGAAGCAATTATAAAACTCAAATCCAAGGATCTCGTCAATGATCAAAGAACCGACCCCAAATGGATCGTAAAAGATGGTGCCATGGTTGTAAATCCTGGTAGTGGTGCCATTGAGACGAAATTGCCTTTTGGAGATGCACAAATACATTTAGAATTTTTATGCCCATTTGATCCGGGTAAAAAAGATCAGGCATATAGTAACAGCGGTGTTTTTCTAATGGGCCTGTACGAAATCCAAATCTTGAACTCGTATGAAAATGACACCTACTCCAATGGTCAGGCTGGCTCCCTGTACAAACAACATATCCCTCTTGTGAATGCTTCAAGACCTCCGGGAGAATGGCAGTCCTATGACATCATTTTCAATGCTCCAAGGTTTGCAAATGGCAAAGTATTAAAACCAGCTACAGTTACTGTTATCCATAATGGTGTCTTGATCCAGAATAATGTCATATTGGAAGGCCCCTGCATTTTTATTGAGAAATCATATTACGTTGAACATCCTGATAAAATGCCATTATTATTACAGGATCATGGAGACAAAGTGAGGTTTAGAAATATCTGGATAAGAGAAATATAACAATGTGAATATATCCAAAAAGACCTGTTTTCTAATCTTCATTCTCTTGATGATTTATGTCAACAGTTCTTTTGGTCAAAGATCAAGAAAGTTAAATATACAAGACAAGAGGTTTAGCCTGGCACTTACTTCCGGAATCAATTTTTCACAAATTGACGGAGATTATTTTACAGGTTTTGATCAAACCGGTATAAGTGCAGGTCTACAAGTTGAAGCTATTTTATCCTATCGATTGCTATTGTCGATAGGCATGTTATATAGTCAGAAAGGAGCAAAAATTCCTCATGGTGTTGTTGTTAATGCCGCGTCAAGAAATGACCGAAACATCAGACTTAACTATGTTGAGGTGCCCATTCTGTTACGGTCAATGTTGAATAAAAAAAGTACGGGATCCTTTTTTGAAATTGGCGGAGCTTTTGCCAGGCTAAGTAATGTTACGATCAAGGAAAATGATCCAAAAACGATCAAAGGGACCGTCTATAATGAGATCGTACCTGAATTTAGTAAAGCCGACTTTAATATTGTAGCCGGTGTTGGATTTACAGTTAGAAAAAGAGGGTCTGTTACTTTGAGGTACTATTACGGTATAAATTTATTTTATAAAAATCCAGACTTTGAACTTCCCATTCCATTTTCCCCAAATGTCAAAGAAGTAGAATCTCTAAGGAATTATAGTATGTCAATTTTGGCTTCTTATAGAATACTTTAACCGCTATTTTACAATTAACACCCCTCTCATCGTCGCTGCATGAGCCGGAAAGGTACAGACATATTGATAGCGACCCGGCTTGGTCGGTGCCTCAAAATAAATAACATCATTACTATTAGGTCTAAGTAAACCGGTATATGCTATAATGTCATCAGACTCCGGAATAAATCCCATCTCTTCTCCCTTTAATCCAAGATTTAGGGCGAGCTCCGCTACTTCATCTGCGGTGCCCGGTTGAACAAGGATAAGATTGTGGACCATGTCGTCAGGATTGTTAAAAACAAGTTTGATCTTCGCTCCTGCATCTGCACGCAACACTCTTTTATCAAATAACATTCCTGCAACTGCTTCAATTTCCAGGATCAGATCAGGGCCATTGGTCCAAGTTGGCGGTTGTGTCGTTACCCGTTTATCAGAAGGAGGAATTACGACAGTCGCACCTGTATTTGCATGACTTGTATGATCCATTTCATCTCCTGCAGAACTCGCTACTGAGGGAGTGGATTTAGCACCTGAAGGAATTTCATTAATCGTATAATATCCGGTAGGATGCAGCAGCTGTTGTCCTTTTGAGGATTTTACACCTGACGCCTTTATTTCATTGACATATCCAGGTCTGAGACCTTCAATATACAGTCGCACGCTCTTATTATCCTGGGCCACTTCAACTTTAAAAACTGTCCGCTCTTCCTGGTTAATAGGAGGACTTCCATAGAGGTGATGATAAGTATAACTGAAATCTGTTATGCTGTAAGATTCAGGATTTGCCGCGGTACGCCGATCAATTTCTTCAGTAAACGTTATTTGAAAACCATCCGGTGCGATATTGACAGTCTGCATCTCGAAAGGTGTTTTTCCAGTCCATTTTAATCTCTGTAGACCAAATTTGGCTTTTCCTGTTGATGCCCAACCCCTGTTGGTCATGCCAACATAGAGCGTATGGTCAGCGGCCCATTCCATTCTGAGCAATCCAGATGCAAAGCCCTCTTTAAAGGGGAAACAGATGCCCTGATAAACACCATTGATCTCTTCCTGGAATACCCTCATAATCTTGCTGTGTCCCTGATCTCCTATTAATAGCTGGTTTTCAAATGGGCCCCAGCCATTGGGAATTACAGCTATATCCGATGTAGAGATCCCCATTAATGTATGAGGAAACCATACAGATGGTGGTTTTAGTCTGGTTTCGTTTTGAGCAAATCCATAGAGGGTGTTTTCTGTGTCATCTGTAATATCCTCCATTGTCAATGTGATAGGAGATCCTTCTTCCCCACTCCATTTAAGTCCCTCCGGATGTCCAACAAAATCTCCTTTTTCAATATGGGTCATTCTTCCGGATCCAACCCAATCACCCTGATTTTCTGTATAGAACAAGTCTCCTTTAGCATTGAATCCAAATCCAGCCGGTGACCTCATACCCGTTGCCACAGGTGTCATGTCTCCTTCCGGGCTAATCTCAAGCATCCACCCACTCCATTTGGAAAGACTGGCACCGCGACCCACCCATCCTAGGTTTAAGGTGATGAGCATATTTCCATCCGGCAAAAACTTTGGGCCATAGGCATATTCATGATAATTTCCTGCCAGATCCCAAGTGTAAATATTATCGAATCTGTCCCCGCGTCCGTCACCATCATTATCTGTGATCTTCGTTAGCTCTCCTCTTTGAGCAAGGTAGTAGGACCCATCTTTGAACGCCAGTCCAAGAGGTTCGTGAAGACCTTGGGCAAATCTTTTATAAGATGCTGTATTGCTCTCCGGATTTGAAATAACCCACAGTTCTCCTCTTCTTGTTGTCACTCCCAATCTCCCCTGATCATCAAATGCTAGTCCTCCCACTTCAAGAACAATGCCTTCTGGAACTGGCACCGTACTGATTTTGTAATACCGGGATTCTTCCTGATCAATATTTGTCTGACTTTTTAAATCTGAGATGGTACCAACACATACTGTACAAATAATTATGAAACCAAGAACAATATATTTTTGAACTTCTATTATCATTTTTTCTAATTTCTTACTACCAATATATTTCATAAGTCAATTTGGATGTATTAGTAATATTTGCAATGATCTGATTATTTACTACTTGGCATTCCGCACTTCCTGCAGCAGGTTTTATATAATAATTGTTGCCAACAGAATACCACCCATTTGATAGTTCCGCAATATTTTCTCCGGTAGCCAGAACGTATCTATACTTTCCCTTTTCAACAGAGAGTTCCCGAATTGCTACACCCGTTGAATTAGACGGCCCAATGCGGTCCGTAATAATTAATCCGTCGCAATTGTAATTAAAAACTGGTATTCCAGTTTTATCCAGGGTATATCCAAGGGGCTTACAATTTCCCTCATTTTTATCTTCTTCCAAGCCTAATTCAGCGGCTACAGGATCTAAACGTTGCGATTCACCTCTGCCCATCCACATCCTCGACACATCAGCAAACGCTCCTTTCCAAAGATTAATTAATTCATTATTTCGAGTGTCATAACTGTAGTGAATACCTTCTGGGGTTCCGACAGACAAAATATGGGTCTTCTTTTCATCATGATGATCCACAAAACCTCTAATTATTTCAGGTTCATCATTCACTTCTAATTTCAAGGTTTGAGATTTTGCCCAATCCGGTACAGGCCTGGGTTCTTTAAGAGCAGGTAATTCTCCCTTTTCTATATTCGGCCCTTCCACGGACAACAACAAGTTGGCTCCCCAAACTTCCTGATAATAGGATTGTCTTAATTTATGCGTGCCTTTCGTTAGATTAATTATTCCTCTTTCAATGCCTGCTCCAGGTTCACCCTGATTGTGCACCAAGAGCTGATCGTCTATAAATAAATTGCCACCATCATCTATAATGGTTTCAAAAAGATAAGCTCCATCAGTTGGTATCGCCAGGTCTCCTTCAAAGACAATGGAATACCCATCATTTTTCTCTGCCAATTCCGAAAGGTTATCAAAATTCTCTGCCTTATCCTCTTTAACAATTTCCAAATTGGAAAAGTCAGGTATATAATCGAACTTGCCGTCATACAGTTTGTAACTAAGATTAGTCAGAAGAACCTGATCTTTATTATAATTCTTATAAGTTATATTTCTAAATGCGACTGGTCCGTGATCTCCTTGTATCATCAAAGGAGCGGTCTGCACTTCATTATTAAAAGGAGCTTCTATGGTAGGTCCCGAAACTTCAATATTCTCCTGAATCAGGTAGCCATTCAGATAGACGTATTCAAACTTTGCGTTAGTGAGTTTTTTTCCACTTTCATCAAAAGTTGGCGCCCTGAAAAGTACTTTGTATTTCTGCCACAACCCAGGTGCCCTGGCAGCATTAATGGAGGGTGCATTTCCTCCACTTGATTCTTTTTGCGCAGTAGGATCATTCCATTGTGTATAGATTCCGCCCATATCATCAGCACTCACATCTTGATCTTCAGCTGAATCTCTAATCTGTAATTCGTACCTGCTTTGAAAGTAGAGTCCAGAGTTTGATTCTTTAGGAACAAGAACTTCTAACTCTATTTCTATATCCCCGTGTTCTAACCTTGTGAAAAGATGAGCCCCTTTGGCGGCATCCTGTTGATCTCTTTTTCCCTGATCTTCCACATTA
>JAJCYJ010000521.1 GCA_029262975.1 Saprospiraceae bacterium | reverse complement strand
CCTGTGATCCTGTTAATGCGATATCCATAACCTATGATTTGTTTTCGATGAAATAATTGCTGCTCATTAGATGAGCGAGCATAATAATAGTAATATTCTTTAGAATGGTCAAGTGACTCAGTTTTATTCTTTTGATTATATGCAAGATTTTTAAACGAATTCTCATTATTAATAACATGACATCTTATTCAAGCTTGAAAGAAAATGGTAGTGTCATAGCCACATTCACTAATTTATCTTCGTGTCTTCCTGGGGTCCATTTAACATCCAGATCATTCATATTCTTGACAAGGCTTGCTGCAGCTTGTCCACAACCAGCTCCAATATCTTTGGCAATATAGGTGTTTGAAACGGTACCATCAGTTTCCACAATAAATTGAACGAATACCTTTCCTTCTACAGTCCCGGATTTCGCTTCTTCTGGGTACTTTAAATTATCGTGGATATACTGTATCAATTTTTGATTTGAACATTCCCATGTCGCACATCCTCCAAACAACGGAAGCTGATCGACATTCTTCAGGGCTGTCTCAAAGGCAGCTGGCTTTTCAGCTGGTTCTATTTCATTCTGTATGTTAGCAATCTTTGAAGTATGCTCTTCTTTTCCTTGTTCCTGGCTACAACTCAATGCAAATAATGAGGCCAACACTAATACAAGGCATAAATTGTATGAATTCATTTTGTTAAATTTTAAATGTTTAATTTGAACGTAACAGGCAATACATATGAAACCCTTACCGGTACTCCTCTCTGTCTACCTGCTGTCCAATGATTATTATTCATTTTGTTAAGCACGCGCAAAACCTCCTCATCACATCCTCCCCCTATACCTCTCAATAATTTAATACCACTTATCTCACCATCCTTTTCAATAATAAATTCGGCTGTAACTCTTCCTTCTATATTGTTCTCGCGAGCTATAGCGGGATAATTAATACTGCTATAGATAAAGTTTAACAGAGCCTTTTCTGAGCATTCTTTATCAGTGCAATCTCCAAATAGCGGCATCTGTTCCACGATCCGAAAAATTTCTTTTGTTCCAGCTTCAGGTTCAGGCTCGGGCATAGGAGGTGGAGGCGGTGCGATCATCTCCTCCTTAGGCATAACCGGAACATATTCATCAATGAAAGAATGCTCCTCAATTGACGATTCTAAAATATCAGAATTATCCTCTGGAATGAATTCATCTTTTATTATTTCAATTTTCAATTGAGGCGGAGGAGGTGGTGGTGGTGGAAGTGGTTGTTGAATTAACGCGACAACTTCAATCTCACTATTGTTAATGGACCCAATGTAACCAGTAGTCTCTACTTGTCTTTCGTAGGTTGTCCAACTCATAGCTATAACAGCAAATGCAATACTGCAGGCCATTCCTACACCAAAGGTTAATGAACGATGTCGTAAAATATTATTTTTCGGATGTTTTGCCCTCTCTGAAAGAGAAAAGCTGCCATTATTTGGCCGTAAATCCGGAGTTAAAAGAGAATGGAAATATTTATAATAAGCTATACCTATTACGACAAGAATTGTCAAAAAAACAATTCCTGATAAAACTTCCATACCTGATAATTCGAAAGACATATGTTATCATCTTAGATAATTCTAATAAGAATAAGGCCAACAATAACCCCTATTACATCAGCACAGAGATCCAGAATATCCGCAGAGCGATCTGGTATCTTAAATTGTACTAATTCTGTAATTAACCCGAACAGAGATAATGCGAAAAATAACTTGACTTTGTTCCAGTTAATCGACCTTTCTCTAAGAGCCTTTGCCAATAGAAAAGTCAGAACAGCAAAAAGCAACATGTGCACCACTTTATCTTGACCAGGAAATGAAAAACCATCAGGTGATTGTATTTCTCTGGCAGGCATCATTAAAGCATATGATACCATTATTGTCCAGGCGATTGCTGCACATGTATACTTGATGCTACTCCTTTGTTGCATCAAATTTATAGATGATTTTAAAATGGAATATGGTGTGTACGATCTTAAATTTTCTTCTCACACCACGATATTATTGTGTTAGCCAATGAGTGCTTCATATTCTGAGGCAGACTTTAGTCCTTCAATTTCGGACAGATCTGACATCTCAACTTTAATTATCCAACCAGATCCATAAGGGTCTGTATTAATTGCAGCTGGATTATCATCTTCTGACTCATCAAGTTCTTTGTTAAATTCACGAACTACTCCGCTGACTGGCATGAATAAATCAGAAGTTGTCTTGACCGCTTCCACGGTACCAAATACTTCCCCCTTTGAAAGTTCTTCTCCTATTGTCTCTATCTCTACATACACAATCTCGCCGAGTTCGCTTTGAGCATGATCGGTGATGCCAATCGTTGCGATATTATTCTGTATAGAAACCCATTCATGATCTTCCGTATATTTCAAGTTATCGGGACTTGCCATTATATTCTGATTAAGATATTAATTGAATTATAAGATTACGATTCTTTTATGAATTCCCTCACCCAATCAAGGGTAACAGATTTAGGTCGCTCTAAGGGAAAGCCCATAGCACGGGACCAACATAAAGCCGATAGGACACCTAACGCCCTAGAAACGCCAAATAAAACAGTGTAGAAACTATATTCTTTCAAGCCATAATGTACCAGGATAGCACCACTATGTGCATCAACATTAGGCCAGGGATTTTTTACTTTCCCCAAACCTTCTAAAATAGGTGGTACTACTTCGAATAATTTCCAGACTATATTTACGATCGTGCTATCTGACAAATATTTTTCAGCAAATACTCTTTGTGCCGTAAATCTTGGATCCGGTTGTCTTAGAACAGCGTGACCATAACCAGGAATTACCTTCCCTGCATCTAAAGTTTTTTGCACATAACCGGCTATCTCATCTTTGCTAGGATTGTCGGTTCCAAGTTCTTCTATCATTTCGAAAATAAACTTGATTACTTCTTGGTTTGCCAGACCATGTAAAGGGCCTGCCAATGAAGTCATTCCACCGGCAAATGCCATATAGGAACTGCTAAGGGTTGAACCGACCAAATGCACAGTATGTGCAGAAGCATTGCCTCCTTCATGATCTGCATGAATCGTCAGATAAAGCCTCATCAGACTTTTGAACTGATTATCACTGATCCCAAGCATGTGCGCAAAATTACCAGCCCAATCCAATGATAAATCTGGTTCTATATGTTTGTTATCGTGAAATGTCTTACGATATATGTATGCAGCAATTCTTGGTAGTTTAGCAATTAAATTCATGGCATCCTCATAGGTAGCATCCCAATAATCATACTTGCTCATGCCATCGGCATATCTCTGAGAAAAGATACTCTCACTTTCCATAGACACTATCGCAGCTGTAAATTGTGACATCGGATGAGTATGAGACGGAAGAGCATCCAAAACTGCATAAGTGTGAGCTGGTACCGTCGCCCTTTTCTCCCACTCATCGCTCAACCAATCAACCTCCTTTTGCTCAGGTATTTCACCGACAAGCATTAACCAGAAGAGTCCCTCTGGAAGCGGTTGATCATCTCCATTTCGCGATGGCAATAGTTTTCTTAATTCAGGAATTGAATAACCACGGAATCTGATTCCTTCTTCCGGATCCAGATTTGAAGTTTCCCAAATCATACTTTTTACGCCTCTCATGCCTCCAAATACTTGTCTTAAAGAAACTTCGTCTGCTTTTTTAGCTCCGTGTTCTTTTACAATTGATTTGGCTTCTTTGGTTATTTCAGCAGCCTTAACTCTAAATTTTTCTTTTAATATGTCCATGGACTCCGTTAGGATTTATTACGCGGTCAAAATGTCGTGCGAAATTAAGGGTACAAAAACAATAATGCCTAAGATTAGAGATATTTCTTCATTCATGAACAAAACCTTTATTTCTAATACATCCTTTCTGGTTAATTTTAACCTTTAATCGGTAATAGCCTAACGCTTAATATCCATGTTTGTAGTAAACGATAAAATAGTCAGTACTGAGCTTTTTTCTCAAAAATTCATTTGCAACCTTTCGAAATGCAAAGGTGCTTGTTGTTGGGAAGGTGATTTTGGGGCGCCGGTTACACTTGAAGAAAAGGATATTATCGAAAATGTATTGGATAAAATAATGCCTAAGTTGTCAGAAGAATCTCAATTCATCATAAATCGAGATGGGGTCGCTTCCTATAATAACCACATAAAGGGAATGACCACGTCACTTCATGAAAATGGAGCTTGCGTATTTCTTGTAAAAGATGAAGGTGGTATTGCTAAATGCGCCTTTGAACAAGCTTATGAGGCAGAGGAAATAAGTTTTAAAAAACCCATTTCTTGTCATTTATATCCTGTGAGAATAAGTCAAAATCAAGAAACTAATTTTGAGGCCTTGAATTATGATGAGTGGGAAATATGCAGTGCAGCCTGTAGTTTAGGAGAGGAACATCAGATGCCAGTTTTTCGATTCGTAAAGGATGCTATCATCAGACAATACGGTTCTGACTTTTATGAACAAATGGAAGACATATACCAAACCTTTTTTACATAAATTTTACATTTGATTAAAGCACTGAAAGGTGCTACCTTTGCGCCTCTTTTTCAGAAAGTGAAGATCTAAGAATTTAACGCAATAAAGATGGCCTTAATAGGAAAGATAAGAAATAACATGTGGTTGGTATTCATTATAATAGCGCTCGCCACCGCTTCATTTATTTTAATGGATGCAATGGGACCCGGAGGCGGGGGCCTAGGAGGAGCAAATGCAAACACCCCAGTAGGTGTCGTTGCAGGTGAAAAGATCAAGCAAATGGACTTTGAACGCACCTACTCCACCCTTTTTAGCAATGCCCCGAACCCCAATGCCAGTAGAGAGGCACTTTGGAATTACCTCATAGAAGATGGAATAATCAGGAAAGAAGCAGATGCGTTAGGCATGCAAATCGGGAATGAAGAAATGGATGAGCTTCAGTTTGGCGCTAATATGAGTCCAGTAATCAGAAGTAATTTTACAAATCCAAATACCGGACAACTTGATATCGCTCAATTACAACAGATTAAAAACCAGTTCGAGACGAGTGGGGACATCAACCCTAATTTGACTAATTTTTGGAATGAACAAGCAAAACAAGTAAAGAAAGATCAGCTCCAAACAAAAATTGGCAGCATGGTCCAAAAAGCCATTTATACTCCTAATTGGTTAGCTGAAACTGGTTATAATGAAGAAAATGCACAGGTCGACATAGCCGTCGTAAAAATTCCTTTTGATAATATTCCTACTGGAGATATTGTCGTAAGTGATGGGGATATCACAGAATACCTGACTAAAAACAAGAAGACTTTCGAAAGAAAGGAAGAGGTGCGTCAGGCCACCTATATGGTTTTCGACATCTATCCCAGTGCATCCGATAGCGCACAATTATTAACCCAGATTAAAGAAAGCATAAAAAGTTTCAAAGCCACGGTAAATGACTCAACATTTGCTCTGGCGAACAATGGCTTTTATAGCCCTGTGTTCGGAAAAGTCGAACAACTAGACGAGTTTTATACAGATAAACTCCCGACGTTTGAAGTCGGAGGTGTTTATGGTCCTTATCAAATGGCCAACAGTTTTCAAGCTGTCAAATTAATTGATAAACAGATTCTTCCAGATTCCGTTAAAGCCCGCCACATTCTTAAAAGGGTCGCAGCTGGGGATGCTACACAACTCTCTGAAGCCAATAGAATTATAGATAGTCTTCATAATGTATTGACATCCAATAAATCTAAATTTGCAGATTTGGCAAAAACTTTTAGTGATGATGCCACTAATAATTCTCAGGGAGGTGACCTAGGGTATTTTGCCCAGGGAGCTATGGTGAAGCCATTTAATAACGTTTGTTTTAAGGAGGGACGCGAAGGAAATATTTATAAAGTAATTACTCAGTTTGGTATTCACTTAGTTTATATAGAAGATCAATTATATAATGACAGGGCACCAAGTTATCAGCTTGCTTACATCAACACACCTATTATTCCAGGTAAAGAGACGCAATCTGATGGATATGACGTGATGCTTGACTTGATAAGTAATTATCCTTATTTATCAGAGCTAAAAGTTGCAGCAGATTCAGAACCGAGAGTAGCGATAAAGACGACACCGGATCTACATATTAATGATTATAATACCCCAGATCTTGGCGATGGAACAACTACAAGAGATATCGTCAAATGGGTCTTCAACAGAAACACAAGCATAAATGACGTTTCTCAGACGGTTTATGAATACACAGATCCTGTTAATTACTTTACTAATAAATATGTCATTATAGGATTAGAAAAAATAAGCCCTCCAGGGCTTCCAAAGGTTGATGAAGTAAGAAGTCAGGTAGAATTTACAATCCTCAATGATAAAAAAGCGAAAAAAGCATTGACCGAAATCAGTGGGAATGACTTAAATACTGTTGCATCAAAATTTAATGTTGTTGTAGATACCTTCAGAAATCTAAACTTACTCAATAACTTCGTCGCGGGACTTGGCAGCGAACCAAAAGTATTAGGTGCGGGATTTGGCCTTTCAATCGGAGAAGTCTCTTCACCTATTCATGGCAATAGTGGAATATTTTTGGTTAAGCCATTATCCAAGATAGAGGCAGGTGCCGTTTCTGATATAAGTTCTTTAAAAAGAAAAATATCTGGAAATAAAAAATCCACACTCCAATTTAGTCTTCTGGAAGCGCTAAAAGAACATCATCAGGTAAAAGATAATCGGGCTGTTTTCTATTGATGCAAATCTGTCAAAATATACAAAGGGGACGTCTATGACGATCCCCTTTTTTTGTCTTGGGACATAATCAAATAATCTCCATTATTTTCAAGTTTTATAGCTATGATGTTGATTTGGAGATATTGTCTGACCTTTTTTGCCGTCAATATTATATGTACTTCTTGTGGCCAAAAATTATCCGAAATAAAAGAATACAATCAAGATGGAAGTCTGTACCAGGAATACTCTATAGACAAAGATTCTATTCTTCAGGGACCATTAACTAGTTACTTTGAAGATGGAACTACCATTTTCGAAAATGCCTATTATGTTAACGGTCAATTGCATGGTACTCGCTCATTACATTATGATAACGGAATTCCTGAAATTGTTGAAAAGTATCAAAACGATATATTAATAGATACCGTTCATGTTTTTTTCAAATCGGGACGAATAAAAAGAAAAGCTCCTTATGTCAATGGAGTATTAACAGGCCTAGTCACTTCCTATTATGAAAATGGACACATCAGAGAAGAAGCAAATTTCTCTAACAATATAGAGAATGGCGCTTTCTCTGAATATCACCCAAATGGCATAATCAAGTGGTCCGGCCAATTCTTGAATGGAGATAATGAATTTGGTGAATTACAAGAATTTGATTCCTC
>JAJCYJ010000520.1 GCA_029262975.1 Saprospiraceae bacterium | reverse complement strand
AAATATCGGTGATGCATTTTTACATAAGTGTAATGCATTAGTCGTGTCTGGGGATATAGATGACGGTTTAAATTACTGTGATCGTGCTATTGAAAGATTTGTACTCCTTAACGATTCTATCTACCTCTCTAGTCAATTACATAATGTAGGGAATGTATTCAGTAAATCAGGGCTTAATGAAAGGGCTTTAGCATATTATGAAAAAGCACTGAGTTACACTTCGGTTGACAGGCCAAATCAATATTTTAATTCGATGGAGACAGTCGCTCATGCTCTTCATGACTTGGGTGACTACAAAAAGTCTTCTGAATACTTCGCTAAATTTTCTCGGGGATTTTATAATTTTTATACAGAACAATTAAATAAAGAATTCACAGAAGCTGAAGCAAAATATCAATCCGAATTAAAGGAAGCAGAAATCGTCAGGCAGCAATTGCTAATCGATAAACAACAGACAACTCGTAATATTATAATTGGCAGTTCGCTTGTAGGTATTGGTCTCCTTGGTTCTTTATTCTTTGGGTTTTATCAGCGCATGAAGCGTCGGAGAAAAGAATCAGAATTGGCCCTGGTGTTCAATGAAAAGAGATTGGAAGATTTGGAAAATCTAGACAAATTGAAGACGGACTTTTTCAATAATGTTTCTCATGAACTTCGGACGCCGCTGACTCTGATAATCGCACCTCTGGAAAATGCTGTTGTTCGGTCGCAAAATATAGATCTTAAGAAAGACCTCACAATAGCGCTTGATAATAGTAAAAAACTCCTCAATATTTCCAATGAAATTCTTGATCTATCAAAGATTGATGCATCCAAATTGGATTTGAATTTGTCTGTGATCTCTCTCAATGCGTGGTTGTACCGCATTTTTCATTCATTTGATTCATTAGCAAAGACCAGAAATATAACAATTAATGAAAATTTTGATAGTGAGTCACAATTATCGATTAGAACGGATGAAGCCAAACTCGATAAAATTCTCACAAACCTTGTTTCAAATGCCTTGAAATATTCGGATGATGGTGGGAAAGTTGAAATGATCATCGATTATAAAAAACTTGCATCAGGCAGGTTGAAAATCATAATTAGCGATTATGGTAAGGGAATACACAAAGTAGAGTTGGCCAGGATATTTGAAAGATTTTATCAGGTACCAAGTCGGGCACATAGCACAGGCACAGGCATAGGGCTGGCACTTGTCAAGGAATTAATAGAATTGTTAGACGGAGAGATAAATGTCGAAAGTGAATTCGGCAAGGGAAGTAGTTTTATTATTAATGTGCCAGTTGAGATCATTGAAGATAGTCAAATTGAATTTTCAGTTGAGGATAAATATGAGGAGCCAAATTTGCTCCCGCTTGTTTTGATTCAAGGCCAAAAACCAAGAATATTGATCGTTGAGGATGATAGGACCATGTCTAATTACCTCATTTCATTGTTAGAGGGAGATTACCATTGTGATACAGCATATGATGGAAGGCAAGCTCTAGAGAAATTAGAAATGCATCATTATGATTTAATTTCTTCGGATGTCATGATGCCGGAGATGGATGGGTTTGAATTTATGGCTGAAGTTAGCCAAAAGGAAACTTTTAGCAAAACAGCTTTTATCATGTTAACGGCACGGACTTTAGAGGCTGATAAATTAAGAGGTTTACGTCTAGGCATTGACGATTATATCACTAAACCATTTAGTACAGCAGAATATAAAGCTCGAATTTATAATCTGTTAAAAAACAAATTGAGCAGATCTAGAATTTTGTTAAGTGAAGAAAAGGAGTTAGAATTTGATAAGAATCTTATATTGAGAGCTACAAAAATCGTTCAGGATCATTTAGATAACCCCAAGTTTAAGATTGAACATTTAGCAAAGAATTTAAATTATAGTAGTCGCCAATTGCAAAGACTACTGCAGAAATTATCAGGCCTTTCTCCAGTTGCTTTTATTTTGGAAATCAGACTTCAAAAAGCTTATCAAATCATAAAAGATAAAAAATATACTACGATTAATGAGGTGAGATATGATGTAGGTATCGAGAGTGCATCCTACTTTGTAAAGAAGTTCAAGGAGCGCTTTGGTGTCACGCCTGGAAATCTGGTTTGATAGACATGATTTGTGCTGTTTCCTATTGGCTGATGATAGTACAGTTTTATTATTGTCACAAAAGTTTATGCTCCCATAACTATTTCTTGTTATCCAATTAAGACCAGACGAATTGAGATGAAATGAAATGTACAATTTCAGTGGTGCTACATGTAATTTTTCTTTGACGCCGTAAGCGCTAAGTACATTAACTGGAGATGACAACCACGGTTCAATGATATGATACCTTAAAGTGTAGAGTGATAGGTGGTAAAACGCTAAAAGAGGATGGTAGGCCGTACCTCGGCAACCGAACATTGGAAGGTATAAAAACCCAAATAAACGAGATGAAAATTTATATGTATTGCTTTTCTCTCCTTTTGCTTTAATAACCAGATGTCAAAAACCTGATTTTGAATCGTCTTGAACAGCTGTATTATAATTTTGTACAGTAGATTGCAGTATTAATTGATTGACCTATTTGTGTGCAAATTC
Organism: Saprospiraceae bacterium; assembly: GCA_029262975.1. Taxonomy (GTDB): domain Bacteria; phylum Bacteroidota; class Bacteroidia; order Chitinophagales; family Saprospiraceae; genus JAJRXG01. The sequence goes on along the minus strand of JAJCYJ010000520.1, from coordinate 2,232 downwards.
ACCAAGGTTGTCACTGTGTTTGTTATTTCGGATTTTCATCATACTTAAGTTCCTATTATTCATGAATGTAAGATAGGTTGTGGATCACTGTCGGGTGAGCCGGCAGAAATGAAGAGAGAAATCAAAGAATTTTAATATCTTTCAAAAATTGAATATATCAACCAAAATTATTTTTCTGGTATGAAATTTAGGATAGTAATACTCATCTTGTTCATATCTCATATTCATGGAAATGGACAGAATCGTCATATTGATTCTATTCGTGCTATTATAGACATCACGAGCGATGATAGTAGCCTGGTTAATTCATATATAAATCTTTCTAAGGCACAAACTTCTACATCACTTTCTGAAAGCCATAGAACTATCGATACGGCTATTAGCATAGCTCGGGCAATTGATTATAAAGATGGATTAGCCATCGCACTTTTGCAAAAAGGTAGCATAATTTCTGAGTTAGGAGATTATGAGATGGCAATAGACAGGCTTATAGAAGCCAGATCGCATTTTTTAATCGTACAGGACTCAATTAATTTTTCTTATGTAAATGCACAACTGGCTATAAATTATTTAAGACAAGGTAATTCTGAGCTGGCCTTGGAGTATGCTTTTGAGTCAGCTCGTATGGCAGAAATAATTGGGCGTTACAGACTTGCTGCTTCAAGCTATAATGTGATTGGTGAAATCTATATGTATTCATTAGACAAAGTAAATGCTAAAAAATACTATTTAAAAAGTTTGCAGTCTATTGAGCACACTGATGATTTGCTCGCTAAATCATTTGGGCTCATGAATGTAGCTCAAGCAGAAGAGAACTCTGATCAAAAATTATCTTATTTGAATGCCTCTATCCAGCTTGCCATTGAAAACGGATTTGACCGGACACTTGCTTATTGTCACGGACAATTGGGTGATTTTTATATGAACGAAACAAAGGAGTATGAAAAGGCAATTCAAAATTATAAAATTGGATTAAGTAATGCCAGGTCTTCTGAGGACTTCAGAATGATTAATTATAATCTGTTATATATGTCAGAATGTTGGCTTAAAATGGATAAAGTCGACTCGGCGGCACACTATTTCTTTCAAATTCCGAAAGAAGAACGAATAATTGAAGAGCTTTCTAAATGGAAACTATTATATTATGAATCTATTATAGCGCACAAAGCTAAGGAATACGAAGAGAGTTATGAGCTCCTGGATTCTGCATTGCATGTATATATAGATTATTATTCTACAAATCTTGCCTTACAGGTTTCAGACGCCAATACCAAATATGAAACCGAAAAAAAGGAAGCTGAAATCGCGCGGCAGGAACTTTTGATTGTCCAACAAGCAAATTCAAGAAAATTATTAATTGTTGGAACGATTACAGGATTATGTATTCTAGGTGCTTTATTTTTTGGATTTTATCAACGAACAAAACGAAAACGTGTGGCAACAGAATTGGCACTTCAGTTAGAGCATCAACGTGTTGAAGATCTTGAGAAGATCACTAAGATTAAAACGGATTTCTTTAATAATGTTTCGCATGAACTAAGAACTCCCCTGACGCTTATTATGGCACCTCTTGAGGATGCAATAAATAAATCTACGAATACAGATCTAAATAATTCAATAGATCTTGCACTTAGTAATAGCAAAAGGCTTTTGAATCTAACGAATGAGATTTTAGACCTTTCAAAAATTGATGCGGCGAAATTAGAACTCGATTTGTCTGTGCTTAAAGTCGATTCATTTCTTACCAGGATTTTGCATTCCTTCGATTCCCTGGCTAAAACAAGAAATATTAGATTAGTTGACAATACTAAATTAACCAAGCCTGTTTCTATAGAGACAGATGTTGGTAAAGTTGAAAAAATACTAAATAATCTGATTGCAAATGCGATTAAATATTCTGAGGATGACGGGAAAGTAGAAGTCATATTGAATCACAATAAGTTGGACTTGGATATTTTGGAAGTCAGTATTTCTGATGAAGGACCTGGAATCCCGTTAGAAGAGCAAAGCTTGATATTTAATAGATTTTACCAGTCTTCAAGAACATCTCACCCTTCTGGAACTGGCATAGGCCTTGCTCTCGTAAAAGAGTTGACAGCACTTTTAAATGGCGATATATATGTAAAGAGCAATACTGATAATGGTAGCCAATTTACATTTGAGATACCAATAAAACGGGTAGTACGAGATCAGAATATAGACGATAATTTACCTAATATTCAAGATGAAATA
>JAJCYJ010000519.1 GCA_029262975.1 Saprospiraceae bacterium | reverse complement strand
TGCTGGTTTATAAGTGAAATTTTCATGTTTGTTTTTCCATTTTTTCAATTTGATGATCTCAAGACCATCTTGTAATTTTGCCATATTCATTGAATGTTTGGTTGATAAAATTAGTCCTGGTCTATTTCGCCATGACTATCGCGTTCTGGGGAACATTCCCATTCTATTCGAGTGGGATTAGCAATACCGAGCGTTGCTACAGAGATAACTGAAAATAATATATTGTCTTTCACCCTGAAGTTGGCTATGCCGTTCTCTTCACAGACATGCTGCTTTTCTTCGCCTTGTTTGAGTCCCCAGAAAAATGACCACTCAGTGGAAGCATATGGATTTATATCTGCTCCTATAGGTGTATCCATTACGCGATATGTAAAGCAACCTGAGTTGGTGATCGGAAGAAAAATAATTAAAGCCAAAAGACTTATATAATATCGTAGTGGTCGATGCATAGTGGCTGATTTTGATAAGGGTACAAATGAATTTTAATATGTAGTGATGTCAAATTGATACAGATAAGAAGACATGATTATTCTTATTCAAGATATTGCATTATCTCTTTATGGGCAATACTGAAAATTGTATATTTTTTAACACCATTGTACCCAAATTAGATTTGGTGAGTGATTGAATAATAAAAGGATCGGAATATTGTTTAATTCATGCTCTTTGATCTATCCAAAGAACGACTTAGTTGGGAAATAGACTCCCTATAAAATACCCAAGTTGACTTAATCAAATCAACTAGTCATAATATGATTGATATTGTTAAGATTATTTGTGCGTCTTAAATAACCCTACATGAATGATTTCTTCTTTATAATATATCGATCTAAATACACACTTATTTTTCTAAAATAGACTAATAGTTCCAAATTTTATTTCAATTCAATTTTTGAAATAGAGGTGAAAGATATAATTGTGATATTGTTCTTTATACTATGTTCTACTTAGGGTATTCCATTATGTTGTTTATACTAGTATCTAAGCATTAACCCGAAAGGATTTTGATAAATAGTAAATGACCTTCGTATGTAACAACTATTAATACCTATGAACACCTTATCTATCTTATTGGCGCTGATTTTAAATAGTGCTGATTCTATGCACGTATCTTTTGCATTCTTGATAATTATTTTCACTACAATAGGAATAATTGCGATTAGTACACTAGATGCTCAGCTAAGAAAAATTAACTACTTAGAGGAGAACGACAAAGGATTAAGATTTGTAGTGGTTGCTCTATCATTTTGGATATTGGATGCGCTACTTATGTTTTTTCCAAATATGGATTTCTCCAACCTTGAATCATTTTTTAGCATTGCTAATTCAACGTTTTTGATATTGGCTGTATATCATTTCAAGTCTAGACCTAAGATTCTAAATGACATATCTGAGATATTTTACAACCTCATTATAACTTTTGGGGTTATTTTTATTATTGTTACGGGAGTACTTTTTCATACTGCTACCTCAGTAATTCTGGATTTACAAGTATTTTTATTTTACGACGTAACCCTAGGTATAGTGACTGTAATATTGCTCTGTTATACTATTCCAAGAACTTTTACTGGAAATAACCTTAAAGTGTTGGGCAGAGTAGCTTGGACCGTTCTTGTTTTGACTTTAGTGTCACAACTTTTGAAATTTTTGCCTGAGAGCAGTTTTCTTGCGAATAGCTATTGGCAATTAACAACTGAAGTGATATTTAAAATAGCCCTCATGGGTATTTTTGGACTTGTTGCGCTATCAATTTATTATTCGAAGTGGTTAAATAGTCAAGACGAAAAAAATAGAAGAGAAATGGAAGAGATACTCAATGAGCTGCAGGACGAATTAGAACAATTGAGGGGAGATTCTGTGATCGTCCAAATGGAGTTAAAGGACTTAAGTGAGATTGTATCAACTCAAAAGGTTCAAATGGAAGACTATAAAAGAGAAATAAATGAACGTACTTCTAAGATAAAATTTATACAGAAAGAATTGAAGAATGAACGATCAGAAAAAGAGTCTTTTGTAAGATTAAATGAAAGCAACGTAAAACAGATAGATGACCTTCATCTTCAGTTAAAGAGTCTAGTTGGCGAAAAAGAACATTATAAGAAACAAGCTGATAGTATCCACAATGTACTACCTCTTGGAAAAACATCCATCACATTGGATGTAAGTGGAGGAAAACACTTGTTTCAAATTTATGACGAAAAAAATAGCATTACATCTACTGTAGAATTGAATCATGCTCCTTTCAGAGATTTTGTAGTTTTTTATAATCGATTGGTTGAAAGGAAACCATATGTTTCCGAAACCACTATATCAGCAGTAGCTATAAGTAAAATAATAGATCCAGTACTCGAGAAATTGAATGAGGTATATGAAAAAAATTGGAAACCCATCACCTTGCGGAATCACTGGTTTAAGACGAATGCTAACAATGGAAGGAAATTATTGATACCCGCCTCTAACATTAGAGTTCTTGATGAATCAAAAATCGATGCATAGCCTTTTCTTAGGGCATTGAATGCTAAATATTAGAGTTTGACATTATATTAAAACATAAGGCCTACATATGCCATAGGTTATTTTGACTTCCATAGTCATTGTCTGCCTGTTGAGACATTGGCAAATCTTTCTTTTCTGGTGTGAATTGGCATATCTCATTAACATGAAAGTGTTCTCCATTTTGCGAGAAAGTAATATTTCTGTATGGGAGTGTTAGTTCGTTCAATACTAAGTCAGGGTAAAAATTCATTTACTATGGGGTGTTCATGCTAAAAGTTAGTGTACATGTATAGGTCCACCCTATCCTTCATAACCAATGTTTTACACTGAATACACAAGAGTTCAGTACATAAAATGTTATTTCTCATTTTTGATATTGTTCTCGACTGTCTTAAGACTACCAAATGACTTGCTACCTCCTAAATATCAGCTTTCGCACAAGTCTACATGGTAAGAATATAGTTGGTAGTTAGCCCTAACTCCAATGTTTTAGTCAATTGACCATAAGTTAGCCCCGTCATTAGATTCGAGCTCAATCTTAATTTTTAACCTATTACAATACTTTACAATGAAAAAGAGTATCAATGTTTTATGTGTTTTTATACTGGCTTTTTTAATCAGCAGTTGTGATGACTTGATTAAAAATCCTGTTAAAGAATTTGCTACAACGATAGAAGAGGTCATCTTCAATCTGGACAATACGATAAATGGATTTCGAAGCGACTCCAGAGAAGCTTTCGCGCAATTGGCTGATTTGGATCATACTATTTCTAAATTTTTTGGTACAGCTAATTATAGTGCTGATTACATAATTCAAAGAATCGGTGCTGAATTCACAGTGGTAACTTACTGCTCTGTGGATTATTTGGATGATCGGGTTGAAGAACTCTTACGACAACTTAGAGCGGAGCTTAAAGGCGAACCTTACAAAGACGTCCGTAAAGCCAGGTTATGTAACATGAGCCACGTCGTTTTAGATATGAATGCACATTTCTCTGCGCGTAATTATATTTCAATTGTGGGATATAATCTTGATATTGAACTAGATCAAGTCATGGTCTACTTTAAGAATTCTAAGAAGAGCTTAGTGTTACCACGGAGATGCATTAATACAATATCTGATCACGAGATTGTGGTAAAATTCGATTACTCTGACGAGACAATTGATGAATTCGACAATCTTGTGTTCGAGATTGATGGAAATGAATTTGTTACGCTAAGTATTATTCATAAACGCCCACCTGAGCCCAGAATTAAAACGATAAATTTCACCCCCCCTGCCTTTACATTGGTTGCCGATGAACTTGTTAGGGGAGATGGTGATCTTCATGGTGCCCCTTTAAATAGCTATCAAATTAGGTTTGGATTTAATTCAAAGCATATTTGGGTTCAAATGGCTATGTCGTCTAAAGAATTGAAACCGGATTGGACTTATTTGAAAGGGCTTAGCGAAAAGCACATTATCTATACTGCAGAAGAGAATTTCTCAATAGTAGGAATACGTGAATGGACAGCACTAAATCGAGGTTTCTGGAAATATATTATTAGAGATTACTTAGATACAGATCATGCGCCAAATATCTTTTACTCAAATATTGGGGCAACTACATTAAGGAGTGACGATAAGGGACAAGATTACAGACACGCCACAATAGAACAGCACTTTAATAATTTGCACGTCCTATTAAAGGAAAATCTTTAATTTAAAAATCATTAGTGATGACAAAGAAATTAATATTGGTAATAGTATTAATACTTTACAATAACTTGACAGGAGAGGCACAATGGGGAAATGTAAAGATATCTTTAATCAGTCCGCTTTTATTTGAATTCCAAGCTTCTGGAGAATACCAGGTTTCTGAGAATGCATCTTTGCAAATTAATC
>JAJCYJ010000518.1 GCA_029262975.1 Saprospiraceae bacterium | reverse complement strand
ATTGCTGTCACTTTGAAGTACTGATATGATGATGTCACTTGACCTGTTCCACTCTTCCCGCTTTATGGCGTCCTTTTTCATCTCGTCACAATTTCGCTCTAATGATTTTTTAAGTTCAATCAGTACCTTCTTTTCCTTATCTCGATCCTTCCCCCATTCATTCCAATTATTAATCTGTAAGGCAATCAAGATTCCAATCACTACCAAAGCTATCTCCCCCACAGCATACAATAGGTACTTCGATGTACGACCACCATCAAGGAGTCCCTTTCTAATTCGTCTGAAGAATGTGAGCATGGATTAAAGATATAGAATTGGGAGGGACCAGGAGTGAGAAAGAAGTGGATTTCAATTTTCGCTATGAAAAGTCGCATTAAATCGTACATTCAATCTGTGAAAACCAAGACTATAAAATCTCATCATAAACAATACATATGAAAAAAACAGCCCATTCATTTACTATAGCAATACTAATAGTCCTTGTTGGTTGTACAGCTTCTAGAACAGATCGTATAGTAGTCGAAGGAAATGAACCCAAAAATATCATATTGCTTATTGGTGATGGCATGGGACTGACCCAGGTTTCGACAACTTACTATTATCAGGATGAGCCCAGTAATTTTTCACGCTTCAAGCATATTGGTCTTCATGAAAATATGCCTACCAGCCACAAAGTAACTGACTCCGCTGCCGGTGCAACAGCCTTTTCAGCAGGAGTTAAAACCTACAACGGAGCTATAGGTGTGGATCAGGATACGGTACCTGTGCCTACGATTCTGGAAATGGTTGCTGCTGCAGGTTGGAGTACAGGTCTTATAGCCACGTCTTCCATCCAACACGCCACTCCTGCCTCCTTTTATGCCCATACCGCCCAAAGAAGCAGTTATGAAGAAATTGCCCGTCAACTGGTTTATGCCCCTGTCAATTTTATTGCAGGCGGAGGCCTGGAATACTTCACTGATAGAGATGATAATATCAACTATGTCGATAGCTTGACACACCAGGGTTTTGATATTAATGAGGATGCACTACTCGGATCTTTATTGGATATTAATCACAAATATGCCTACTTACTTGCTGACGATGCAATGCCCAAGATGCAGGATGGCAGGGGTGATTTTCTACCCAAGGCTACAAAAATGGCCATCGACCACTTATCACAGGATAAAGATGGGTTCTTTCTTATGATAGAAGGATCCCAGATAGATTGGGGCGGTCACAATAATGACGCTGATTATGTTATCCAGGAGACTTTGGACTTTGACAAAACAATTGGCGTAGCGTTAGACTTTGCTGAAAAGGATCAAAATACACTTGTGATCGTAACCGCTGATCATGAAACCGGGGGGCTGTCGTTATCTGCCTCAACGGTCTTCGGACAAGGCGACTATAGCAATATTACACCCACATTTTCTACCGGCAACCACTCCGCTGCCTTAATACCTGTTTTTGCCTATGGTCCAGGGGCTGAATATTTCATGGGTATTTATCAAAATAATGCCATCTTTTATAAAATGCTCAAAGCGATCAAAATGGATGCACCGAAATCAGCAAAGAAGAAGTAGTTAAGTGAAGTGCTTCACTCAGTCTTCGTAGAGATCACGATGCGACGAGGCTGTTATCTAACATAAAACATTCCCGATTTCAAACGCAACTCTTATGTGTGAAATCTAAAGAATGATTTATTATAATTAAATTGAAGATCAGATGAGAGTTGCTAAAGTAATGGGCTGTGGTTCTTAGTTTTTGCAGTCTAAGTGATATGTGTAGCAATAAAACAAGTGGGGCGGAAGTAAGATTACAATAATGCAACGATTTCTTGAGACTTCAATCTTTAGTTGATCTACTTATTGAAATTATTTAATCCATTGAAATACTAATCCAGAGTGGTAAGTGGTTTTTTTTTGAAAATGAAAATTCATCCCTGCGTTAAATATTTATTCATCTAAAGTTCTTTGGAGTTGATGAGCCTTAACAAGCGCCCCCATTTAGCCATATCCATTAACTCAACGACTCCTTGATTCTTGATAATATCTTATAACCTGTGTTATTCTAATGCCCCTAATTCGTGCCTAATAAGTTTGAGGACTCTTTGGGTTTCTATTATGTCCTAATTCTTTGACTTATCTATCAAGAATCGAATCGCATCATGGCTTCCTTCTTCCTTTTTTACTTCTTTGGCGTAATAGGTACAAACTTTTCTACATTTTTCTCGATGATTTTGGCCAGATCAAGACATCTGTAATCATGGAATGATGGGCAAATTATTTGTACAGATTGTGGTAAGTTATTTGAAATTTCAACTGGCATTGCCACAGATGGAAGACCCAGCAAGTTGACTGTTACTGTTAGTGATTGGGACTCCAACATATATTTGGCTTCCTCATTTCCTTCGATGTCGAATCCACGTGCGAAAGGTTCCCTTGCCGATATTGGCCCAATAATCGCATCATAACTTTGAAAAGTTGTTCCCCATGACGCTGCAATACCATTTACTCTTGCAAGTATATTTACATATTGCTCAAGCGTAAGAACCGGGTAAAGATTTAGAAATGACTCAACAAATTTTAAAGCGTCGGCAGACGCATTTTCGCGAATAACATTGAGAAATATATTTCTAATATCGGTAGTTACTATTTGACCCCAAATTTCCATGGATTCTCTTAATGAAGAAGAATTAATTTCTTCAACGATACAATCATGTTCTTCTAATATTTGTCCAGCTTTTTTTATAGCGGATCTTATAGAATCATCGACCCCATATCCACCCGGATTAGTCACTAATGCAACTCTATATTTGCCTTTTTTAATATTTGGATCTTTAATTGGGATCCAATGCGGATCTCTATAATCAGGCCTGCTCATAACTTGAAGTGCCATCTCCAAATCGACAATAGTTCTGGCTATTGGTCCTTGTACTGCGAACATCTTGACTGAGTGCGGTACGTTATTATATGGAATTGAACTTGAAAAATAAGGCACCCTACCCATGGTAGGTCGTATAGCACAAACTCCATTGCATTGAGCCGGATACCTCAGTGACCCCCCATAATCATTACCAAGTCCAATAGGAACCATACCGGTGGCCACTGCTACAGCATCACCTCCACTGGAACCACCACAAGTTAATGCACGATTCCATGGATTAAGCGTAACCCCGTGCAGCTGGCTTTCAGTGTGGTATCTCAGGGCAAAATCAGGCATATTCGTTCGGGCAATCGGAATAGCTCCTTCATTTTGAAAGGCTTTCACTTGAGGAGCATTCTCGGACGCAATATTATTTTTGAAAGCTGAGACACCATCTGTAGTTGGTGAACCCTTTAAATCTATATTCTCTTTAATAGAAAATGGAACACCAAATAAAAGAGGTGTATCCAAATTAGAAGAGAGCTGATTATCCTTCTCCTCCGCTAAATTTAAAGCCGATTCTTCTAAAATTGTGCTTACAGCATGTACACTCGGATTGACTTCTTTTATTCTTACTAAATGCCCTTGGACAACTTCCTTTACAGATGACTTTTTACTTTTTATTAAGGCAATCATTTCTGTAGCGCTTAATCGCCATATATCGTTGGAATTGTCCCTGAGATGCAATCCAGCCAAACTATTTCCGATACCATTTGGTGAATAGAAAGACCCTGCAATTAAGGTTAATGAAGATTGTAAAAATTCTTTTCTTTTCATTTTTTGAATTATTGCCTGATAATAATGATCCGCGATTATGCTGTACCTCATAGGCTTCAATGTATTAAGCTCAATGATCTAAGTTTTGAATTTTCATTTATTTTTTTACTTTGTCTTTTTTTTTATTCTGGTTTAACTATAGATGGTTCCATGCCCGATATAGTGGGTAGACCAATATTTATACTAGCTCTTAGCCTTTGTTCATTTTTTTTCATTCGCAAAATGAAGGAGCGTACTTCGAAGTATTTGAAGTCAGAGTACCAGAGCACTCTGAAGCAACTGAACCCGAAAGGGAGTCGAGCAATTCGCGGACCCTTTTAAATTTAGCTATAAGCCTCTTCGAGGTTCGCTTAGCCAGATGCCATGTATAGGCATCCGATTTGGCCAAAGCCAAATTATGCACGCTCATGCTTTCCAAACGCTTCTTTTGATCCTGCTTCTCCTGCGATTTCTTACAATTAAACTGAAAAAACAATATTTAAAAGGTCAATTACGATATAAGTACCCTCAAATTACTAGTGCCCTTATGGGTTCCTTCCTTTTCATTTTTTTAAGATTTTATTCTTCACCAGAATTTCCAAAACCTCCTCCTTCAAACTCCTTCCAATTGGAATTTTATGCGCACCCATCAGGATTTGATTTCCAACAATAGCTTCCACTTTCGATTTGGATATAACATAAGATTTATGAACTTGAATAAAATCTTTTTCTGGCAGGATATCAAAGACTTTTTTCAATGGAACAAGGGTGATGTGTGAGTTGTCTATGGTATGTATACGGATGTAATTTTGCATGGACTCAACAAACAGGATATTTTTCAACAATATCTTTACCAACTGTTTGTCCGTTTTTACAAAAATAAATTCTTCCTCTTTCTCTTCTGTTTTCCCTTGTATTACTGTTGGTGGTTTGTCGGATATAAATCGGTATGCTTTATTAGCCGCCTGTAAAAATCGTTCGAAAGAAATGGGTTTAACCAGGTAATCCACGACATCAAATTCGAAGCTCTCAATGGCGTATTCCGAGTAGGCTGTTGTAAATATTATTTTTGGTGTATGTTTCAATGAATTCAAAAAATCAATGCCCGAAATCATTGGCATTTCTATATCCAGAAAAAGCAAGTCTATTTTTTCATTATTTATAATAGTATTCGCTTGCATCGCATTTTTGCATACTCCTTTTAGTTCGAGGTCTTCTATTTCTTTTACATATTTCTCCAGCCCTTTTCTCGCAAGAGATTCGTCATCAACTATGATACAATTAATTTTCATGATAAATCTATTTTCAAATCTACTTTAAAGCAGTCCATATTTTCTGAAATGAAAAGTTGATATCGGGCGGGATAAAGTAGCTCCAATCTTCTTTTTACATTATCCAGACCGATGCCACCTGCCTTACCATTTTTTTGGTTGGATGCTAAGGGGTCAATTGTATTTTCTACAAATAAATGGATATTGTTGTTTTGGATTGTTAACCTGACTTCCAACCGGTTTTTTTCTTTTTCAGAATAAAGACTTAAATATTTAAAAGCATTTTCAATAAAAGGGGTGAGCAGAAGTGGAGCAATCTTCAATTCCTTTCCATTTCCTGATTTTAGATTTACTAAATCCTGGTGACTCAACAAATCTTTCCGGATGAATGCATCTTCACCCTTCCTCACTTCCTCGAGGCTAATATAATTTTCGATATATGTTATTTCTTTTTTCAGAGAAATAAAATCCTCATTGCATTCATAAAGTTGGTAGCGAAGTAAATCCGAGAATTTGAGTAATACCTTTTTTGCATCCTCATCGTCCGTACCGATGAGATGATAAATGCTATTGATACCATTGAACAAAAAATGTGGGTTTACCTGTGCCTTGAGCATAGATAGTTCGGCTTTTAATTTCTCCCCCTGAAGTTCGAATTTTTGGTCCCTGTTTTTCAACCATTCGCCGGGTGCGAAAAAAGCAAATGCCAGTACCCAAAACAGAACATGAAAGATCGAATTGTTCCAGAACCACAACAAGAATAAATCAAAAGACGGGACGGAGACAGGCAATAACCAATTAGAATAATAAACATCCAATCCTATTTCTAAAAAAGTACAGCAAAAAAAGAGCAAGCCTGAAAACAGCCAATATCGCTTTCCATTTTTACGCCCGAAATACATGGGTAACAGCCAGAAAAAATTACCGTAAAACACGATAGCATTAAAAATATTGCCATATAAATTCGGAATTAACAGTGAATTGTCCATGTTGGTATAAAACGCCCACGACCAACCTCCAGCATTCAGATACCATACAATGATTACCCAAAATGCGAGATGCATCCCTAAAATAAATATGGGTTCTATATGACGGTCAAAAATTAAATTCATAGGAACCAATATTCGTAAAAACCTCGTTTTCAAATAGTTTTAAACCCATATCTAATTTCTTTGCATCTAATAATAAGAGGTCATGGAAAACCAATATCATTTCTATCTTATTGCCGTTTGCGTCACGAGCAAAAGCAAAGTGGGCAATTGAATTTATATTTCTGGTTGTTTTGCTACCTGCAAACTTGAAATCTGCAGATACATTCGCTGTACCTTCAAACAACCTAAAAAAGTAGTTCTGGACGCCTTTCGGGAAAGTTTCAATTTTTTGAAATAGAACGACATAACTTGCCACTGAGGCGGCGGGCAGCCGCTGCTGCAGATAAATATGATAATCGAGTTCGGAATAATTATTCTCAGCCTTCCAGTCTTCTGTGCTGTCCGTTTTGAATCGATTATTTAAGCGGTAACTCAAATCTATATATTCGCTTTGTTTTAAATTTTTGAGGTGTTCGATCGCTTCATCTTTACCATATTCGTCTTCGAGATAAAAGGGTAAAAGTGCTGCCCCATTTGTAGGAAATAGATTGTCTTGTTGAGGTAGTCTTAAGCTGTCTATGCGAGCATTAATCCGTGCATAGTCCATTTTATCTGCGAGGAAGGCTGCATTGGCAGGGGCACTGTATTTTAAAATTCCTTTTGCAACCGCTTCCAATGTGAGTTCACTACCGGAATCCGGGAGATCTTTATTTTGCAAAGAAAAAAGCCAACTGTCAAATCGATTTTCATCTGATGCAGGGATATGAAATTTTGAAATAGCGGATAAAGGGATTCTTTCATCCAGTGACATTTCACCTTGTGCTACCTGGAAGGTAAATTCTACTACCGTAAGTAATTGTCCCGCATCGGCAAACGGCAGAACTACTTGCTCATTCAATTGTAGTATCACGCTGTCATTCACGGCGATATAGGCAGATACATTTTCCGGATTATCGGCTATGAAATTGGAGACAAAATCGGAATCAGAGTGAAAAACGGTTTTCGCACTTATTAGAAAAGAGATGATAAATCCCGCCAAAACGAATGTTAAAATAAGAATCTTGTTCATTGATCCATCTTGAATGCTCTTGGTGATGAAAATGCTTGAAGTAAAGATACGATGAAAGCGAAGAAAGGGCCATTCCTATTGATGTCTTACTCAATTGCAATGACGAACTGCACATTCTCCTGTTTTTTGCAGATCATCAATTTCATGTGACCATACATAAACCTTTCTTGCTCCCCTTCGTATCACCCATCACTTTTACATCGTATACAAGAAATAGGGCATGTCCTAAATTTTTAAATAAAAAATATTTATAAAATGAAATCTATCATATTAAGTGCAATTACAATCATGTTACTCGCATGCGCTTGCACGAAAGACGAACCACTCCATCCTCAACCCGCTAACCTCACAGAAGCGTTAGAAAATATCTTTCAGCCCATGATCAATAACAAAACAACGGTCGGGGCAGCGGTCGGCATCATTCGGCCGGGTGGTGTAAAGAAGATGTTCTTTTTTGGTGAAAAGACAAAAGGGAAAAAAGATACGCCAGATGAAAACACCCTTTTTGAAATCGGTTCTATTAATAAAACGATGACTGCTACAGTACTTGCTGATATGGTATTGAAAGGCGAAGTTGGTTTAGACGAGGCCGTTGAAGACCACCTTCCTGGCGTTTCTAATTTTCCCAAGTACAATAGTGCAAAAATTGCTTTTAAGCATTTGGCCAACCATACTTCTTCTCTTCCTCGGCTTCCGGATAATGCTTTTGAAAATATCATTGACGAGGACCAGCTTTATGCCCATTACACAAAAGACATGATGTACGACTTTCTAAATGGCTACACGCTGCCCAGAGCCATAGGAAGTGAGGAAGAATACTCTAATTTCGCTTTCGGCTTATTGGGGCATTCACTTGGAGAAATAAGGGGTACTTCTTTTGAGAGACAATTGCAAGAGGTCGTTTTTGATGGACTGGGCATGAGCAATACACACACATTGATTCCTTCTAATAACAGCAATGTGGCACAGCCTTATAATGACAAACGAAAAGCTGTTCCAGCATGGCATAATTCTGATGTATTTCTAGGAACAGGTGGCGTAAAGTCAAGCATGAAAGATATGCTCACCTATCTGGAGGCCAATCTGGGTTATGGTGATTCAGATTTGAAAGATGCTTTGGCGCTTGCCCACCAAAATACCCAAACACTAAACTACCCTGACGGGACAGGTCTCGCATGGGTGAATGGATACAGTGCCGAAAAAAACATGACCCTCACAGCGCACAATGGAGGCACACCAGGATC
>JAJCYJ010000517.1 GCA_029262975.1 Saprospiraceae bacterium | reverse complement strand
CCGTAAATATCATTCCAGGTTGTAGTGTGATATTGGACAGATTAGGATCTCCGGTTGATAAGCCTAAATGGTGACCAAAAAACAAACCAACTTGCATATATTTTTTTGCATCATCTGGTATTATCCTGTCCGTTAATTGTTTGATGTCATTAAACGTAATTCCGGGTTTTATATATTCAATAATCTGATCTGCTATACTTGTTTCCATAAGCAGGATTTCCCTCTGTCTTTTAGAAAACTTACCTGATACTGGAAACGTCCGACCGACATCGCTTACATATTGATTATATTCCGCACCTACATCAAAGATCACCAATTCTTCTTCTTGCATCGTTCGATTGCGCCGATCGTAATGGGTGGCTAATATTCGCCAGGGCCACAGTGAATTTGGTCCTGACTTAATAATGGATCCGAATGCAAGTCGTTGAGCACCATTCATTTTAAAGTCCCCTTCAAGTACACCTTCTAAATATCTTTCACTTATACCGGGTCGAATAGCTTTAGCAGATTGACGAATACCATTAACTGTTATATCTACCGCTTTTTGAATAGTTGCGATTTCTGCTGCTGACTTGATCATTCTTAAAGTAGCGACAGCAACATAAATATTTTCAAATTTCAGTCCTTTATGTTTTTCAATTAATGCATTTAAAAGTATCTGGGATGGCGAATAGGACGCGATATATTCAGCTGTCGAAAATGTAATGGGTCCTTGCCGTCCATTGTTAATGAGGATGTCCTCTTGTACTAATGTTTTTTGCTTCATCAGGACAGAGAATTTTTCAAAATCTACAATAGTGATTCCAGTCATCTTTTGAATGGTGACATCAGTGGCTAGTGGTCTTCCTGGAAAGTCATTTAGACGTGCTCCATTTTCAAATCTCAAATCTCTTGCCGGAGTAAAAATCTGGTATGCTTCATTTGATAAGTCCAGAGTGAGTATTGAATTAGGCAATTCGAGGCCCGTGAAATAATAAAAATCGTCTAATTGGCGGAAGGTCTCACCATATGAAAACCCATCTCTTGAAGGAATTAGCACAAGACCCGTTTTGTTTTGCCTCTTTAGAATATGAATTAAATTATCACGTCGCTGTTCTAACTCATTTTTTGAAAATGGAAGATCGGTCCAATCAAAATATGATTGCTCCGGGGTTTGGCTAAAGAGAGAAGTGCAAATAATAAAGATTAAAAAAGTTATTAATTCTATCCGAGTCATATTATTACTATTGTACAATAAATTATAATTGTTCAACTTCGTTTTCTGCAAGTGTCTTCTTTAAGTGCGATACAAGTCCGTTATGCTCCCCGGTATGGGACCACCCCGGGGGCATGATCAAATATTTGATTTTATTGACGATTCCAGGTGCACCCCAAATATCTTTGCCGAGAAGATAGAACTCTCCAAATTGTACATCGATAAAAGAATCTGATTTTACATTTCGCGTAATTCCATAAATTACATTTTCATTTTTATTTAGAATTTGTTTAGTGCCAAAGACCCAATCCCAGAAAAGTGTAATCGAATTGTAATTTGTATCCATATACCTGATATTTTGTGCGTGATGAACCCGATGATAAGAGGGCGTCTGGAGGATCTTTTCTAAAATGCCATATCTGCCTGAAACTACATTTTCATTTACATGCAAAAGGTTGCCCCAAATTATATCGATAACCGCTATCGACAAAACAATGATCGGATGAACGCCAAAGAATGTAGTCATGAAACCTAGAAAGAAAGGCATGTAAAATATTGTTTCTATAAATGAGTGGTTAAAGCCTACGAACATATTCATTGATTCGGGCGCATGATGGGGTGCGTGCAGACACCACAGTAAGCGGACCTTATGTGCCAGCCAATGCTGTATCCAATAAAAGAATTCATAAACCAACAGTCCGTATATCCACCAATACCAGGATAGGTCTGTTATAAATATTGCATTTTGGAAAGCAAGAATACTGAATGACGCAGTACTTATTGTACCCATCAGTGTATTCACGAGGATATTAATGACAATTACAAAGGCAAAATTAAAGGTGGTCTGTTTGTAATCCTTCATTCCCTTATACTGCTTGAAGAAATATAAATAGACCATTTCGAGAAGTCCATATATTATTAGTATCAAAAGACCGGTTTGTGTAACCGATTGTATATCTGGAAGTGTAGTAAGGATTTCCTCCATTAATTATTGGATTCGTAGATAACTATATCAATTTAAGAAGTTGGTCAGTAGTCATGACTTCGGCAAATTCATCACGTAAGCTGGCTAAAGTAGTAAGATGTATTAAATCGGAGCTATATTTTTCTCCGTTAATACCAATGCGATCAAAAGTAGCTGTGGCGTCAGATAGAATGATTGTCTTGAATCCCAGATTTCCTGCCATTCTTGCTGATGTGGAAACACAGTGATTGGTGGTGAGACCAACTATGATCAATTTACTTATGCCTTTTTTATGCAGTTGTTCTTGAAGGTCAGTGCCAATGAAAGCGCTATTTACATTTTTAGTAATAATGGGCTCCCCAATTCGTGGTTCGACTATTTTCTTTATTTCAAAACCCGGCTTAGTATGATATAAAGGCGATTCTACTTTTTGAGAACTATGTCGAATATGAAATACAGGAAGATTTAGTGTTCGCCATTCGGCGAGAACCAGCGCACATTGATTTTCAGCATTTCTATTATTGCGATTTCCTCCAAAATATGCCTCATCATCCAAACCTCTTTGAATGTCGATCAATAACAAAGCCGGAGATTCATTGCGCCAATTCATTCCCTTCAATTTCTTTAATAATCATATTATTTAGTTCAATTATTTTCCTGCTTCTTTAGCTAGTCATGCATGTCCACATTTGACTGGATTTCTTCACGTTATCACTACCAATCATAATAATTGATAACATCGTACAAGCGATTATCAACAAGTGCAAATATCTTGAGATACCCAAAAGGTTATAAAATTACTAATTTGGACACTTGTTATGAAAGGTAAAAAAGAAATTAGGTTATATTAGAATTTTATAGATTTAAGAATTAATTATTACGATTTTCAAGTTTCTATTCATTAATAAAATTCATCGATATGAATCATTTAAAAAAGGAAGACCTAAGTCAGGAAGTTTTTGACCTTTTTGATAGTTATGTACATAGCAGGATTGATCGTAGGGAGTTTGTTGATAAGTTGTCAATATATGCTGTAGGAGGATTAACTGTACCTGCTATTATGGATTTTCTCTTTCCAAAATATGAAGAAAGACAACAAGTTAAAACAGATGATCCAGGATTAAATTCTGAATTTATTACTTATAAGTCACCCAAAGGAGGAGGTACGATTAAAGGATTGCTCTCAAGACCAATAAATAATTCACTTAAATTACCTGGTATAGTGGTGGTTCATGAGAACCGGGGGCTTAATCCGCATATAGAAGATGTGGGCCGAAGAGCCGGACTTGCTAATTTTATTTCGCTTGCTCCTGATGCATTAACCCCTTTAGGGGGATACCCGGGAACTGATGATGAAGGGAGAACTATGCAGCGTAAAAGAGATCGTGGAGAAATGTTGGAAGATTTCATCGCAGCCTTTGAATATTTGAGAACCCACCCGGAATGCAATGGTAGAGTAGGGGTCGTTGGCTTCTGTTTTGGAGGATGGATATCTAATATGATGGCCGTACGCTTACCTGGACTTGGAGCGTCTGTTCCTTTTTATGGAGGGCAGCCTTCTGAAGAGGACGTACCTTCTATAAAGGCACCATTACTTTTACAATTTGGAGCTTTGGATACGAGAGTCAATGCCGGATGGCCAGCATATGAAGCAGCCTTAAAAAAACATGGCAAAGAATATAAGGCTTATACTTATCCAGATGCAAATCATGGTTTTCATAATGACACGACACCCCGGTACGATGAAGAAGCCGCAAAACTCGCTTGGCAACGAACGATTGATTTCTTTAATGAAAAGTTGCGATAATCAAAAACTTAGATCTAACAGAACTGAATCCAAATTAACTTTTATTTTTCGCTGCGAGCATTCTTATCTTAATATCAAGAGCCGCATATAACAAGGTCATAAATGGGCTCAGATAATTGAATATGGCATAGACAAAGTATTCGCTTACTGAGACGCCAAGGACTCCCGATTGATATGCGCCGCATGTATTCCAGGGGATGAGCACCGAAGTTACGGTTCCAGAATCTTCAAGTGTCCGAGACAGATTCTCTGGAGCTAGCCCGCGGTCCTCATATGCCTTTGCGAACATTTTGCCTGGTACGACAATTGCCAGATATTGATCTGAAGCCGTGACATTCAGCGCAAGACATGAAGCGACTGTACTTGCGAAAAGTCCAAATACACTCTTTGCCATAGATAAAAGCGTTTGAGTAATGCGCGTGAGGGCTCCAATTGCATCCATGACACCACCAAATACCATAGCACATATAATGAGCCAAATAGTACCTAACATGCCTTTCATTCCTCCTGAGGTAAAGAGATCATTTAGTGCTACACTCGATGTCTCTATAGTTGATTCTACGGTCATGGCATTCATGATGCCCGTATAAGCCGAACGAAAAGTAAGAGATTCTGCTCCCGATAGTTGTACAACTATGTCTGGTTGAAAAATAAGCGCAAAGACACCGCCCAATAAACTGCCTATGAGCAATGCAATTAAAGGTTGCGTTTTTTTAATAATCATAAAAATGACGGCAGCAGGAACAAGAAATAACCATCCTGAGATATTAAAAGAACCTTTGATAGCGGCAAGGATTTCGGTGTTATCTGCCACTCCGACTGTCTCATGGGTCATACTTATAATCGTGAAAATAATGATGGTTATGATTATTGTAGGTACCGTTGTGAGTGCCATATATCTGATATGTGTAAATAACTCTGTGCCGGCCATGGCAGGAGCAAGATTGGTCGTATCTGAAAGAGGGGACATTTTATCTCCAAAATAGGCTCCGGAAAGTACGGCGCCTGCTACCATTCCAAGAGGTAACCCAATGGCTTTCCCTATACCGATCAGAGCGATGCCCACAGTAGCGGAAGTCGTCCATGAACTACCTGTAGCAATTGAAATAATCGCACAAATAAGGACTGTTGCCGGCAGGAATATAGATGGATTAAGTATCTGAAGTCCATAATAAATCATAGAAGGAATGATGCCACTGACCAACCATGTCCCGGCTAAGGAACCAACAAATAGTAATATCAGCAGCGCACCGGTCGTGGATTTGACATTTTGCGCGACCTCTTCTATCATTTTCTTATAACTGACCTTATTTAAGAATCCAACAATCGCAGCCACTGCAGCACCCAGAAGCAAGACAAATTGGTTAGAACCCCCAAGCGCATCATCACCATATACATATACATTATAAGCAAGCATTCCCACTAATGCTATAATAGGAATTGTTGCCTCCCAAATACTTAATTCCTTATTCTCTACGAGATGTTCATCAGTCATGTCCAGTTCTTATCTCGCCAAAATAAGGATTAGTCTGATATTGAGTACCTATTACTATAGAAAGACAAGGAATAATATAATAACTGAAACGACTTAAGCAGGACGTAAATATCAACGTGATTCAGATCACATAAGGGCCTAAATCAAAAACAGGAAGGCTATCTTTACATCTTGCTTCGAAAAAAATAATATGGCTAAAGAAAAATATTTCGATATCGTAAAAAATGAAAGACCTACCCTGGTCGATTTTTATGCTACTTGGTGTGGACCTTGTAAAATGATGAATCCGGTTGTAAAAAAGCTGTCCAAAGATCTCAGTGGGAAAGTCAAGATTATTAAAGTGGATATAGATAAAAATCAAAAATTGGCTCAAAAACTCGATATTAACAGCGTTCCTACACTGGTGATTTATAAGAACGGAAAGATCGTATGGCGAAGATCGGGAGCAATGACAGGTGAAAAATTAATAAAGGAATTGGAAAAACATTTTGTAAAAAATTAATATCTATTATGGAGTTTATAACTCAACCATGGCATTGGGCCTTTTCAGGGTTTATGATTGTTGTGGTTATGTTCTTATTGATCTATTCTGGAAAAAGATTTGGTGTTTCCTCATCTTTTCAGGCTATGTGCAGTGTAGCTGGAGGTGGAAAGATAGCCTCCTACTTTGACTACAATTGGAAAAGTCACACATGGCTTCTTTTATTTGTCTCAGGTTCAATTATCGGTGGATTTATCTCTTCTACACTATTAGAAAATCCCGAGACGATGTCTTTGTCCGCAAATACGATAGCAGATTTATCAGAACTTGGCATTAGTGCTCCCCAAGGGACACATAGTGCATCATTGCTACCCCAGGATTTATTCAGCATGACGACACTCGGAACGATCCAGGGTATTCTCTTGTTTGTCGTCGGTGGTTTTTTAATTGGTTTTGGCACTCGATGGGCAGGTGGCTGTACTTCGGGGCATGCTATTTCTGGTCTATCTAATTTGCAGCTACCATCTTTGGTAGCTGTAGTTGGTTTCTTCATAGGTGGCCTTGCGATGACTCATTTCATATTCCCTCTAATTTTTGCCTCATGAAAAATTTATCCTATTTAATTATCGGTATTCTTTTTGGAATAGTTATGACTAAATCCGAAGCTATTTCATGGTATAGGATACAAGAAATGTTTCGATTTCAAAGTATACATATGTATGGGATTATCGGTGTGGCGGTTATCCTTGGAGCATTGCTACATTATTGGATGAAAAAGTCAGGATTTCGGGATCATGAAGGGATCATGGTGTCTTTCAAGGAAAAACCAAAGACTTATGCTGCCGGTATTATGGGAGGCACCATATTTGGCCTTGGGTGGGCTATGACAGGAGCCTGTCCGGGACCGTTGTATGTTCTTTTAGGTCATGGTTATCTCGTTATAGCGGTGATTATTTTAAGCGCACTTGCCGGTACATTTGTTTATGGTATCCTGAAGCCTCACCTTCCTCATTAATATATTATTGGAGATTTTGAAATATAGAGCGGGTTGAAGCTGTATCTTAGACAAGTATCATTACTAGGCTAACGAATAATGAGAATTGTCCTGGCAAGTATTTTTCTATTCTCCGGGTTTTATATTGATGCCCAGGAATCATCAGTCGTTAACGAATTCGAATGGTTGACAATGTTCGTGGACAGTATCGAGAACGAGACTGATTTATGTCAGATATGCAGCGATGCTCCAGAATTCAGATCCTACATCGCCCCGAATGGTCTGCGACGATTCCGGTTTCGCTACAAATGCGGGAATACAGAAAGTACAACGATTCATTTTGAAGAAAATGGGATGGTTATAGGTCTCTGTATTGTAGACTCTATTAGTCGAAATTGTGAAGACGGGGTAGCATTTACGGCATACACATTTGGGAGAAATATAGAAGTCATTTGGACATGTAAGGATGGTTTTGATTGCAATACTACTCCTGCATCAATTTTATTCGGAAAATATTCTATCTATATATTAAATAACCCTTTTGATGAAGACATCAAGACTCTTTCTGTATCCGAGACTTTTGATGCATATGAATGGACGACTCCGGATGGAACAATAG
>JAJCYJ010000516.1 GCA_029262975.1 Saprospiraceae bacterium | reverse complement strand
CATAGCATTCCTGCCAGGGCTGACGCCTTCTCTCCATTCGAGTCCGGCTGTATAGCGGGATCGCACTCGACCCTTCGGGATCAGTCGTTCATTCCAAAAACTATCAATAGCACACATAAAGGTCCTCCTTTTAAGGAGGTGGCCGCAGGTCGGAGGATTAGCTCCTGGTTTTAAGCAAGCTCTTAGAGGTGGGACCTTGACCTTGTCCGATTCAAAGCTCACTGTTTGCTTTCTTCAGAATCGATTGTAACCCGCAGATGGTGATCAGTAGTTAGGATACACCCACGTCCAAAATTTACATATTTTAGCTACAGGTACATTTAATATTATCATCCATGAAATATCTAATATTCTCTTTTGTCATTTTGATCAATACAATTGCCCATGCTCAACTTTCGGATATGGCCAGGGAGATCCAGGGTCACACGGAAGGTATAGGCCTCTGGTGGGCAGGTCATAATAGTTGGATTATCAAATCGGGAGATTTAGTAATTGCGACAGATTTGCTTTTAGATTATGGAAGAAGAATAAATGCTCCTGCTATTTCAATTGAAGAAGTTGCGGCTATTCTTGACATTTCATTTATCACCCATGGGCACAATGATCACTTTAACCGGGATGCTACCAGGATATTGGTTGAGCAGTCTTCATGTCTTTTTGTGTTTCCTGAGAGTTGTACACACATTGCGGATCAGTTGAATATTCCGATGGATCGGAGAAGGGTTGCAATACCAAGAGTCCCATTTGAAGTAATGGGGGTCAAGGTCGAACCTGTCAGAGCCATTCATGGTAATGCAAACTTTGCTATTTACTATGAAGCGAATCTGCAGGATTGCGGATATGTTCTCGATATAGGCGGCACCCGTTTTTTGCAGCCGGGAGATTCCTATTTGCTAGAGGATCATCTTTTTCTGGAAGATATAGATGTTTTGTTTGTTTCACCTACTGAACACAACATGTACATTGACAGATCTGTCATATTAATCAATACGCTTAATCCTGAATATGTATTTCCACAACATCACAGTACTGTGGAAGTCACAGAAGAGACTCGATTTTGGGCAAAAGGCTATCCAGATGAGGTGAAGCTTCGGCTTTCAGATCCGCTAAAACAGCGATACCATGTCTTAAAGGAAGGAGAAAAGAGAATAATAAGATTGAATCAACGAAAGTAAAACCACAATGCGTGAGTGCTGTTGAGAAAGAATATTCACGGAAAATTAGGTAATACATGAAAAAATATTTAGACTTGTCTAAATATTTATTTCGAGATGAACGTGAATTTTTATTTGAAGACGCTTGTTTTACTGTTTTTATTGGTCATACTGGTTGTCTCATGTGAAGAAACATTTCCATCTGAACCCGGTGAGGACGAGCTTTTAGACGGGCCAATAAGTGGTCTGACATTGGAAGAGGAGCGTCAGTTTCTTGCGGGAGACATCGCTTTTAATGATGACATATTTACAGTCAGCAAGGGACTAGGACCCATATTCGTGGCTAATTCCTGTGGATCTTGTCATGCAGGTGATGGCAAAGGACATCCCTTTATCTCTTTTACCCGCTTTGGCCAGCCCGATACGCTGGGCAATCAATTTTTACATCTGGGAGGACCACAATTGCAACATAAGGCAATACCTGGATTTGCACCTGAACTGATTCCTCCTGGAGCAACTTCTACAAAATTATTAGCTCCGGCTGTAACAGGTCTAGGACTGCTAGATGCCGTCAGTGATGCTGACTTAATCGATCTTTCCGATCCGAACGATGAGAATGGTGATGGCATAAGTGGGGTCCCAAACTGGAATAATATTCCGTCATATGTTCGTCTCAGACCCAATGCTATCTCAAAAAAGGGTAAATATATCTCCAGATTTGGTAAGAAAGCTGGAGCTTATGACTTACTTCAGCAGACGGCAGGGGCATATAATCAGGATATGGGTATTACTTCTGATTTTGAACCTGTTGACCCATACAGCCAGGAGGTTTCTGATCCGGAAGTAAGTAATCAAACCATACATAACGTTGTCTTTTATTTAAAAACCCTAAAGGCACCCATTCAAAGAAATCAATCCGACGCTCGTGTTATAAAAGGCCGTGACATTTTTAAGAATATTCAATGTGCCAACTGTCATATACCTACTTTATCTACAAGTGAATCAGATATCACTGCATTGTCCTTCAAAGAATTTCATCCATATACCGATATGTTACTACATGATATGGGGCCCGGGTTAGATGATAAATATACCGAAGGATTTGCGCTGACATCAGAATGGAGGACACCCCCATTATGGGGTTTAGGTCTTTCTAAAGATGCACAGGGCGGTAGCTATTTCTTAATGCATGATGGACGGGCGGAAAGTATCGAAGAGGCTATTATGTTGCATGGGGGAGAAGCGCAACAATCCAAGGAAAACTACAATAATTTAAGTCAATCGGATAAGGACCTTCTATTGACATTTTTAGAATCTTTATAAATTCAAATGTACATTTTCTAATTATGGAACGAAGATTATTTATTAGACAATGTGGGTTCACAACACTGGGTGTTGCATTGACACTTCAATCATGTGCTTCTGTATATTATGCCTCCGCCATCAGAAAAGAAAACCAGCTATATATTCAAAAGTCTGAATTTTGGTTTTTGAAAAAAGATCAGCGAATTGAACGGGAGTTTGTGCTCATTAAAACAGCCAATGTAAAATATCCAATCTGTCTTTATAAAGTGACAGATGAAGAGTATGTCGCATCATTAATGATGTGTACACATAACCAATGCGAACTCAATGCAGGTGGTGGTATTTATTCGTGCCCTTGTCATGGAAGTGAATTTTCAGCAAGGGGAGAAGTGCTTGAAGGTCCTGCCGAACGCAATTTGACAACATTTAAAACTGAAATAAACGGTGATCAAATTTCTATCCATCTTGTATAAAATATCAGCCTTATGGGTTTGTCTATGGTGGGGAGTAGCATCGTATGCTCAGTCGGAAGGGACTTTTATTACAAGAGTAGATAGAGACACAAGCGAGCAACAACTCAATATGGACGCTACCTACGACCGACCCTTTCTGGCCCTGGATAAAATGCCGGTCGCTTTAGGTGGGTATTTCGAAGCTAATTCTATGCATAGTTCCGAAAATGGAATATCTGAAGGACTTTCTTTCCAGGCCAGACGACTTACAATATTTATGTCTACAACAATTAGTCATAGGATCAAGTTTATATCCGAATTAGAATTTGAGGATGGGGCTAAAGAAATAGCTATTGAACTGGCCTCAGTAGATGTTGCTTTTAATCAATTATTAAATGTTCGGGGAGGAATAGTTGTTAATCCGATAGCGGGTTTTAACCAGAATCATGACGGCCCTAAATGGGAGTTTGTAGAAAGACCGGATGTATCTTCTAATTTATTACCAGCAACCTGGTCAACAGTAGGATTTGGTATTTATGGAAAAATATTTCAGGGCCCATGGACAATAGGATATGAAGCGTATTTAACCAACGGATTTGATGATTCTATTATTGATAACCA
>JAJCYJ010000515.1 GCA_029262975.1 Saprospiraceae bacterium | reverse complement strand
AAGTGGCTAAAGCCGGTTTAACCTAACGCCCTGTATCAATTATGTACTTAGCCCTGGAATTCTATGTTCCGGCCTTAGCTTCAACTTATTTAATTCCTTAAATTTATGATTTTCAATAATAATTGTAAGATATGAGCCCTTGTACAATGCTGGAAATAAAGGAGTGAAGGCGTGAGCCCGTGTGGAATGCTAGAATGATTCATTGAGTCAATGATATATTGAGACATTAAATGTAAGATAAGAACTCTTATAGGATGCATTATATATCAAATGTCCACTTCATTGGGGTGCGGAAAAAGGCAAATCCTCCGACCTGCGGTCACCTCCTTAAAAGGAGGACATTTCCAATTTTGCACCATTCTAGGTACCTCGGAACATAAGCACTCAAGCACATTTCAATTATCAATACCCCGCAGCCTGCCCATCCTTCCTGGATTCTGAAGCGCCATAATAAACTTTGTTGACATCATCCCACATAATGGCCTGGTAGCCGCCATAATTACCTACAGAGAATTGAACTTTATGTCCCTTTACGACTAGCCCTCGAATCATCTCATAATCCAATCCACTTTCTAAATTCAGAATGCCACCATCTTTCATTTCACTCCCCATCGGTTGGGAAGATCCGATATGTCTCATCCTTGGTGCATCACCGGCTTCCTGCAGATCCATGCCAAAATCAATTAAGTTGACAACAATCTGCGCATGACCCTGTGGTTGCATCGCTCCGCCCATCAATCCAAAACTGATAAATGGTTTACCATCTTTAGTAATAAAGGCAGGTATGATTGTATGAAATGGTCTCTTGCCGGGTGCAAAATAATTGAAGTGGTTTGGATCCTGGATGTTGAACATATTCCCCCGGTTCTGCAATACAAATCCCAAATCATCCGGACACATGCCGGAACCAAATCCTGCATATATACTCTGGATTAGGGATATCATATTTCCGTCCTTATCGGCTACGGTGAGGTAGGTGGTATTGCCGCTTTCGATTTCACCTGCATCATATTGTCTTGCTGCCCGGTTTGGATTGATCATAGATCTTCTGTGTGCACCATATTCCTTTGATATTAGTCGATCGACCGGAATATCATTAAAAGCCATATCGGAATAGTACTTAGCGCGATCTTCAAATGCCAGCTTTTTTGCTTCCGTGATAACATGTAAGTAATCTGTAGAACCAAATCCCATCTGACTGATATCGTAGCCTTCGAGGATATTCAACATTTGTAATGCGGCAATACCTTGTCCATTTGGTGGCAATTCCCAGACATCGTATCCACGATAATTTACACTTACAGGATTAACCCAGTCCGACTGATGTGCAGCCATATCTTCATATGTGATAAAGCCACCGTTGTCTTTCATAAATGCCGCTATTTTCCTTGCTATATCTCCTTTATAAAAGGCATTGCTTCCCCCTTTGGCTATAATCTCATAGGTGTTGGCCAATTTTGAATTGACAAATACTTCGCCTTTAGAAGGTGTCTTGCCGCCGGGCATATACGTATCACTAAAACCAGGACGATCTGCCCTGGATCGGGCGCTGACCATCATTTCGATGGCAATTACTTCTGACACCGGAAATCCTTCATTGCCATAAGTTATGGCCGGTTTTAAAATGTCCGCCCAGGCCATTTTTCCAAATCGCTTATGTAGCATGTCCCAGCCATCGACACAACCGGGCACTGATACAGATAAGGGGCCTGTAAAAGGCACATAATCCATGCCCTGATCCTGAAAATATGCCGCCGTCAGACTTTTAGGGGATCGGCCACTGGCATTAAGGCCATACAATTTCTGTGTTTTTGCATCCCAAATAATGGCAAATAAATCGCCTCCAATGCCGCAACTCGCTGGTTCTACAAGACCCAACATTGCATTAGCTGCAATGGCTGCATCGATAGCATTTCCGCCGGCTTTTAATATATCCAGCGCTACCTGTGTAGCCAATGGCTGACTGGTCGCGGCCATTCCATTTTTGGCGATTACTTCGGATCGGGTTGCAAAGGCCTTGCCTGATATCCTGTTCTGAGACATAAGTGGAAGACTTGTTAAGATGATTAATAAAACTATTAGAAACCGGTACATGATTATATGGATTAGTGAATGACCAGTAATATAA
The DNA here is from genome assembly GCA_029262975.1 of Saprospiraceae bacterium. Taxonomy (GTDB): domain Bacteria; phylum Bacteroidota; class Bacteroidia; order Chitinophagales; family Saprospiraceae; genus JAJRXG01. The sequence continues at coordinate 3,291 of JAJCYJ010000515.1, read as the reverse complement.
GTATTGTGGACGAGATGTGAAAAGAAGATTGGCTTTCAAGCCCGTAGAAGGATAATTTTTCAATCCCATTGAGAGACGGCTACTCCTTTTTAGAATATCGCTTTAATCAGCAAAGAATTTCCTACATTCGGTGGTCCATATGATTATGGCGATCCCCATCTTATCCGAAACATTCACTTTGTTTTCACTAAACTTCATTCAAATGGTAAAGAGTAGAATATTTGTTTTATTCGCCTTGACACTTTTCTTATCTATCAATTTATTATCTCAGGAAACATTTCCGATAAATGATGTCAAAGATGAAAGAGCTGGCGCTTTCGCATTTACAAATGCAACGATAATAGTAGATGCCGATACCCGTATCGATAACGGAACATTGCTGATCAAAGATGGTCTAATCGAACAAGTTGGATCAGGATTAGCTGTCCCTGATGGTTATACTGCGATATCTCTGGAAGGAAAGTATATCTATCCTTCTCTTATAGATATGCATACTAGTTATGGTATCCCAAAAGAAGAGCGTAGAAGCAGGAGAGGCGGATTTGGCGGTCCGGAACAGATCATGAGTACGACCAAAGGTGCCTTCAATGCAAATGAAGCGATCAAGGCTGATTATAATGCGGCCGAGCATTTTCTGATAGATAGCAAAAGTGCTGGTGAGTTAAGAAAACAGGGATTTGGTGCCGTTCTAAGTTTCCGGGCTGATGGTATTGCAAGAGGGTCTTCAGCAGTAGTTACACTAGGGGAAGATTCTGAAAATGATGTAATACTAAGCAACAAAGCAGCAGCGCACTATTCCTTTTCAAAAGGTACTTCAAGTCAGAATTATCCGGGATCGATGATGGGATTTATTTCCCTTTTAAGACAGACACATATGGATGCCCAGTGGTTTGGGAGCCAGGAACCCAGGCCATTTACGGATCAAACATTGGAGGCTTGGATAGACTTACAGGTCGGACCTCAAATATTTGATGCAGGTAATTGGATGAATGTGCTTCGGGCTGATAAGGTAGGTGACGAATTCGATGTTCAGTACATTATCAAGAGCGGGGGTGACAGCTATAAAAGGATCAAAGAAATTCAGGCATCAGGAGCATCCTTGATCGTGCCTGTGAATTTTCCGGATGCATACGATGTCGAAGATCCGCTTGACGCGGAAAAAGTTTCTCTGGCTGTTATGAAACATTGGGAGTTAGCACCGACAAATGCAGGTGTTTTAGAAAAAAACAATATTGCGTTTGCTTTGTCAACCGATGGTCTTGCGAAGCCTTCTGAATTTTTATCAAATATCCAAAAGGCGATAAAACACGGTCTTAGTGAAAAGGCAGCGTTAAAAGCTTTGACGACCGTGCCCGCTAAAATGTTGCACATAGCTGATAGGGTAGGTAGTCTGAAATCAGGTATGATCGCAAACTTTCTGATCACTTCAGATGAACTCTTCAAGGAGAAAGTGATCATTCATGAAAATTGGATCCAGGGCAAACCTTATAGAATTAAGGAGTTGGATGAAAAGGACTTTAGTGGTACTTATAGTCTGACCATCGATGGGGTCAGCCACAAAATGGAAATAAGTGGGAAACCCGGTGCACACAAAGCGAAGTTGGTTGTGAATGATACAACCTCTACGGATATAAAAGCATCATTTGAAAAGGACATGGTCATGCTTAGTTTGAAAACAACAAAAGAAGATAAGGATGATGTTAGGTTGTCTGGATGGACTATGGAAAAAGGATGGAAAGGTACAGGACAATTAGTCAATGGTAGCTGGACCAATTGGGAAGCCGTCAGAACCGGAGACATAGAAAAGTCAGATGATAAAAAGACTCCGGGTGCGTCGAAGGGAGATGGGCCTGGGAATAAAAAACGTGGCGATAAGGCCGGAGACGATGCCAAAGAATTGGGGAAAGTTATATTTCCATTTGTAGCTTTTGGAAGAGAAGCATTACCCGCCCAACAGACTATTCTAATTACCAATACCACAGTATGGACAAATGAGACGGATGGTATCCTAAGGAATACAGATGTGCTACTTAAGGATGGCAAGATTTCAAGAATTGGAAAACAGCTAAGTCAGACCGGGGCTACAATAATAGATGGTTCTGGGAAACATTTGACCTGCGGTATTATAGATGAGCACACACATATAGGTGGTGGTGGCAATGAAAGAGCGACTAATTCTTCTATGGTAAGAATCGGAGATCAGATCAACCCTGAACAAATCAATATTTATCGCACGCTTGCGGGAGGAGTGACAGCAGCGCAGGTGCTTCATGGTTCCGCCAATCCAATAGGTGGCCAATCGGCACTTATCAAATTAAGATGGGGAGAATCACCTGAAAATATGAAAATAAATGGGGCGGATGAATTTATAAAATTTGCCTTGGGTGAAAATGTAAAACGTTCTTCTAATGCACAATCTATAAGATATCCGCAATCCCGTATGGGCGTAGAGCAGGTCTATGTAGATGGCTTTGCCAATGCAGTTGAATATGAGAAAAAATGGAAATCTTATAATGCATTAAGCGCTGCCGAAAAGCAGAAAACAGTACGCCCGAGAAGAGACCTTGTCCATGAGGCGATGCTGGAAATTATAAATAAAGAAAGATTTATTACTTGTCATTCTTATGTGCAATCTGAGATTAATATGCTTATGAAGGTGGCAGAGGATTTTGGATTCAGGGTCAATACTTTTACACACATTCTTGAAGGATATAAAGTGGCGGACAAAATGCGAGATCATGGTGTGGCGGCTTCTACATTTTCGGATTGGTGGAATTACAAATGGGAAGTGCGTTATGCCATTCCTTATAATGCGGCGATCATGCATAAAGAAGGCGTATTGACAGCCATTAATTCTGATGATGCCAATATGGGGCGCAGGTTAAACCAGGAGGCGGCCAAATCGATCAAATACGGAGGGATGGCAGAGGAAGACGCATGGAAGATGGTGACACTGAATCCCGCTAAAATGTTGCATCTGGATGATCAGATGGGGAGTGTGAAAGTTGGAAAAGATGCAGATGTAGTATTATGGTCAGATCATCCACTTTCTGTATATGCCAGGGCAGAAAAAACGATTGTTGACGGGAAGATATACTATGATATGGAAGAGGATAAAAAACTTCGTGAGGAATTGCGCATGGAGCGCGCCCGGTTGATTCAAAAAATGAAAGGAGAAAAAAAGAGTGGTGGCAGAATGCAAAGACCTAATTCAGCTATCCAATTAGAATTTCACTGTGATGACGATTACAATTTAGGCATTATTCATCACGATAAAAATTAGAAAAATGA
>JAJCYJ010000514.1 GCA_029262975.1 Saprospiraceae bacterium | reverse complement strand
TTCGACTTATGCATCCTATTCCTTGAAGATCTATATAGTTATGTATGCCAAAATCTAATGATATCTTCGCAAGATATGCTTCTAATACACTTTTTTCCTCTTCAGAAAGAAGCCCTTCACTATAGGCGGTGTCAGTAAGTCTGGGATGGTCTTGAGACAGTTTGATTATATTCAAAACACGCCGTGGCGGGTACATAGGACCGTCCGGTTCAACTGGTAAAGAAGGTATGTCTTCGAAGTAAAACGAACCAATACTTCCTATACTTATATACTCGTATTTGTCTAATAGATATATAAGCAGTTCAGATATCTGATATTCAACCTGCAAATCCGTTTATTTGTGAAGAGATAAGATTAAAAAAACCAAAAATACAAAAGACTACTGTAGGCGCATGAAAAGAAATAAATCAACAGCACTTTTTGAAGAGGCGAAGAAATACTTCCCGGGAGGAGTAAATTCTCCTGTCAGGGCTTTTAAATCAGTCCATGGTGCACCACTCTTTATTAAAAATGCAAATGGTTGCCATATTTACGATGAAGATGATAATGAGTTTATTGACTTCTGTGGATCATGGGGGCCCATGATTCACGGGCATAATAATCCTGCGATCAGAGAAGCTGTCATCAATACGGTAGAGAATGGTATGAGCTTTGGAACTCCGACAATACATGGTAATAAGTTAGGCCAACTGATGATTGAGAACCATCGATACCTGGAAAAACTTAGATTCGTTAGTTCCGGGACAGAGGCCGTCATGTCCGCCGTCCGATTAGCAAGAGGATTTACAGGACGTTCTATGATCGTCAAGTTCGATGGTTGTTATCACGGACATGCAGACTCTCTAATGGTGAAGGCAGGTTCAGGCTTGGCGACATTTGGCACATCATCTTCTGCTGGCGTACCTGAGGCATTCGCTAATGAAACCATTGTTATTAACCTTAATGATTTACAAGGTCTTGAAGATACGTTCAATCACTATGGATCGAATATAGCATGCGTGATTATTGAGCCTGTCCCTGCCAATAATGGTTTATTACTTCAGGACACCTCATTTCTAGTCTGGTTAAGAAAGCTTTGTGATGACTTCGATATTCTATTAATTTTCGATGAAGTAATTTCAGGTTATCGTGTTGGTGCAGAAGGTGCCTCGGGCTACTACAGTGTAGCACCCGATCTTCTGACATTTGGAAAAATAATCGGAGGTGGATTGCCCGTAGGTGCTTTTGGGGGCCGTGCAGACATCATGTCTTTTATCTCTCCAGAAGGTCCAGTATATCAGGCTGGAACCTTGAGTGCTAACCCGGTAGCAATGTCAGCTGGACTGGCAAGTCTTAAAGCATGTCTACAAAATGGATTTTATGAACTCCTGGAACAAAAGACGGATAATTTCGTAGCACAAATAAGTACACATATTAAAATGAAGGAATATCCAATGCATATGGTGCATATAGGTTCAATATTTTGGATGGCATATAGTACCGATCGCATCATCAGTGCTGATCAAATAAATCCAGCGTCGATGGGCTTATTCAAAGAATTGCATGCCTATCTCCTGGATAATGGTGTCTATCTTGGACCTTCAGGGTATGAAGTAGGTTTTATTTCCGCTGCACACAGTTACAAATCTTTAGAAAAAGCCGCCAGCATTATTTGCGATGGCTTGGACCATATTTTTAAAAAATGATCCGCTATTTATCTATCGGGGTGATTTTCTATATGATATTAGGTATCATCTGGTGGGGTATGCTACTTTCTAAGAAGAATAAAGAAATCTATGAATTAAAAAAAGCTTTTATATTAAATACACAGGAACTCAAATCGATAGAAAATGAGAGATCGCGGCAAACTATTATGATTTTGGGGGAAGGTTTTGTTCTTGGATGCTCACTTCTTTTGGGTATTTATATAATCAATCGAAGTGCGAACAAGGAAATTCAGAATGCGAATCAACAAAGCGACTTTTTATTATCAGTTTCTCATGAATTAAAATCTCCGGTAGCTGCAATTAAACTGGCGCTTCAGACTTTGGTTCGTCCTGGATTAACAAAACAAAAGGAGGACCAGATTCGTCGATCTGCCTTGGAAGATACTAAGAGACTTGAGAAATTAGTGCAAAATATTTTACTCTCCGCAAGTATTGAAAACAATGGATTAGAGCTTTATAAATCCGATATTGATTTACTTCAGTTAGTAGAAGAAATTATAGGAAATTATAGGTCTGAAAATGCAAATTCACATTTTAAAATTGATCATCCCGAATCAAGTATTCAAATTTCCGCCGATCGACAAAATATAAAACAAGCGATTAGCAATATTATTGATAATGCCGTGAAGTATTCAACTCAAAATACGCCTATTGAAATCTTAATTAGTGAAGATGTCGATATGGTCCATTGTCATATTCGAAATACCGGGACACCCATTTCACCTGGAGAGTTTTCTAGAATATTTGAAAAATTTTACCGTAGTAACGATATTGAAATAAGGAGAAAAGAAGGAACTGGCATAGGACTTTATATAACCAAAGAAATCGTGGAAGCCCATAGGGGATCGATTGATGTAAAGAGCAAAAATAATCAGAATACTTTCTCAATGAGACTCCCTAAATATGGATAATGGAATTACAGTTCTAATCGTCGAAGATGAACAACACATCGCTGATCTTCTTGAAACGAACCTCAGTCTGGATGGTTACAATTCTATCATTTGTAATAATGGGAAAGATGCTTTGGAAGTAGTCCATTCTCAGCATATAGATATTATTCTGATGGATGTAATGCTCCCCGATAGCACAGGAATAGAACTATGTAGGAAAATCAAGCATACGCGTTCAGATATTCCAATCTTAATTTTATCCGCTCTTGGTCAGTCATCAGACAGGATAAAAGGATTGAAAGCTGGAGCTGACGACTATTTACCAAAACCATTTGACCTTGAAGAGCTGTCATTGCGTATGACAAACCTATTAGACAGAAGCAAAGGAAATGGAAGCCACAAGGATGTTTTTAAATTAGGTGCTGCCCTTGTAGATTTTAATAAATACACATTGACAAAAGGAAATGATATATATCATCTAACATCTAAAGAAGTTTTACTGCTAAAATTTATGACAGAGCATGCTGGAGTTGTGCTAAGCAGACAATTAATACTAGATGAGGTATGGGGTTTTGAACATTACCCCAATACTCGTACTATCGATAATTTTATAGCAACATTTAGAAAATATATAGAGGAGCGTCCGGGAGAACCACATATCATAACTTCCGTAAGAGGTGTGGGATATATACTCAATACCACTTAATCGTATGATTCCAATTCTTTTAATCCCTCCATTGTTGCTGCTACTGTAGCCAATGGTGGTGCGATAAAGGCACCGAGAATAGGAATGGCAAGAAGAAAGACATATACGACCCCATTTCCAGCTAACATGCCTTTATGGTCCTTCATAAATCGCACTGTATTACGATATGAAAAATGTCTTTCTGCCCAAAAGTCATGATTTCCAAATCCTGCAAAATATCCCTGGACGAGGATAATGAGAATAGCAGCAACCGGACTGAATAAAGGGATGAGTCCTAAAATTAAGATAAACAGGGTTAAAAATATCTCTCGGATAATGTTGCGAATATTTATTCTCAATCCTCTTAATAATTCCGCAACTATACTAAAAGACTTGATTTTTACATAAACCTCGCCTCTTAGTTCTTTTTCCACGCGATCGGATAAAACACTCATTAATGGAGCGGTAAAAATCAACATCAAGTATTTGAATATACTGATGAATAAGACACTGGAGAGGATTATAGAAATCCAATTAAAAATGGACGAATTTGAACTTATATCAACCCAAGGTATCCAACCGGTGATGTAATTTGTGATGAACGGTGCTGCTTTATAAATCAGCAATCCAGAGGAAGCAAAAAGTATGATTCCAATCAAGCCGGAATAAAGGAAATATTTACTCAATCCGCGACTGGAAATGAAACCAAGAGCCTTGAAGTAGGCCAAAATACCATTAATAAAAGATCCCATATTGCGCCGAAATTAAAGCATTGTTTTTTACTGGCGTTATAGCTTGGATGAATAACCCAAGTTCTTAGATTAAATATACATAAAAGAGAAATTGCCTTCTTTCTATTAGTGGGACGACCGTCTCAAGGGTAGAGTAAATATTTTGATCTTATGGCTTTGAATTTTTCTATATCATCCTGCCACGACTTCCTGATTTCTTTTTCAGAAAGTCCATTTTTTATCTGAGACATCAGTTTCTTAGTACCTGCCAATTTGTTAAACCAACCATTCTCCATAAAATAAGGCTTTTCACCCTTATCTCCAACCGTAGCATACGTCTCTATTACGTATTGAAGATTAATTTGGCCCCAAGAAAATATTTCATCCGGAGATAGAAAAGTCAAGTCAATTCCTCCACATTCTTTTCCCTCATGTTTGGGATATTTTGAAGAGGTCATGGAGATCGGAGTATATGAGAAATTTCTCTTTGACATAATAGGATGACCATATACCTGAAATTGTTTGTTGGTTCCTCTTCCTTCATTGATAACCGTCCCTTCCAGCAAACACATCGATGGATATAAGAGTACCGATCTATAATTAGGAAGATTTGGTGAGGGAGGAATGGGCAATGGATACGACGTATGGTGATCATAATCAGCCACGGGGATGACAAGTAACGAACATCTCTTTTTTTCCTTAAGCCAACCTTCGCCATTAATCATTTGGCCATATTCTCCTATAGTCATTCCATAGACTATGGGTACATGGTGCATGCCGACGAACGATTCAAAACCTTTTTCTAAAACAGGTCCGTCAATATAATGTCCATTCGGATTTGGACGGTCGAGAATGATAACTTGCTGGCCGTAGGTTGCCGCAGCTTCCATTATATAGTGCAATGTTGATATAAAAGTATAGAATCGAGCTCCTACATCCTGAATATCAAATATGATGACATCGATTTCTGAGAGATCTGCCTTCGAGGGAATTCGTGACTTACCATAGAGTGATCTGATGGGTATGTTTCCTTTGTACAAGCCATCTTTAACTTCTTCACCATTATAAGCCGTTCCTTTAAATCCATGTTCCGGAGAGAAGATGGTTCCAATATCGATATTCAGGGCAAGCAAACTATCTACGATATGAGTATTGGCTATCATGCTTGTATGATTGACAACCATTGCCACTCGTTTATCTCGGATAAAAGGTAGATACAAACCCAATTGATTGGCTCCGGGAATAATTACACGGTTGTTGACTGTGTTTTGTACAGTCATGGGTTGTACATTCGTCTTTGCGTCACATGCGCAAAAACAAGTTATAATTACGAATAATGAGATCATTACTGTTGATCTGTACTGATTTATGAAGAAGAGGAAGTATGCCATAGTTGATATTGAGACTACAGGAGGCATGTATCTTCGCGATAAAATTACCGAAATTGCCATAATCGTAACCGATGGCAAAAAAATAATATCCGAATTTCAAAGCCTCGTCCATCCAGAACGATCAATTCCATATCATATTACCGGAATCACAGGAATCGATGATCAAATGGTCTCAGATGCCCCCAAATTTTATGAGGTTGCGAAGGAAGTCTTGGCACATTTGGAGGGATGTATCTTTGTGGCACACAATGTCAACTTTGACTATAATTTTATAAAAGAGGAGTTTAGGAGCTTAGGCTTTGCTTTTAATAAAAAGAAACTTTGTACTGTTAAGCTTACAAGGAGCACAATCCCCGGGTTAAGATCCTACGGCCTTGACAGCCTCGTGAGACATTTCGGAATTGAAGTTAAAAACAGACATCGTGCCTATGATGATACACTAGCAACCTATAAAATATTCAAATACATCATTAAGGATCTCGCAAATGAATACCATATTGATCAATTGATTAATCTTGGACTTGATGCATCAGTTTTGCCCAAAGGCATGTCAATGGACGAAGTGCATGATGCACCAGAAACGGCAGGAGTCTATTATTTATCTAATCAATATGACCGTGTATTATATGTAGGAAAAGCCAAAAATATCAAGACACGTATTTTTCAGCATTTTAGAAAAATCAGTAGAAAATCCAACAATATTCATAATTATGTAGATAAACTTCATTATGAAGAAACCGGTAATGAGCTCATAGCATTGCTGCTGGAGTTATACGAAATAAAAAGACTTAGTCCTGAATTGAATAAGTCAATGAAGCGTCAAAATTTTGCCTATGCCATTTATTATAATACCAGGACTACAGAACCGAAACATGTCTTCATAGTTGGCAAGAATAACAAAGCCAATGACTTGAAATATGAAAAACTCAAACTATTCTCATCAAAAATGAGTGCAGACGGGTTTGTTCAAAATTATATTATAGAACATGACTTATGTGCTTCCTTATTTAAATCGAGATCGAAAATATTCGAATGTCCTTGTATACAAAATTGTGCGCAATTTTTCGATCATAATTCTGATCAAATTGAACAGTTCATTTCGAATATAAAAAATGAATTTGAAGACGATTTTATAATTACACTTCCCGGCCGGAATGACGAAGAAAAATCATTTGTAATGATACACGAAAAAAGGTTTTGGGGATTTGGATATGTCTCAATTGATGATGTTATTATCTCAGGCGAACAATGGAATGACAATATTTCTTTCCAGTTTTGGTATCCGGAGGCTAATGGTATAATTAAAAATTTCCTATCTAAAAACAAATGTAAGATGATTCATCTATAGAACTGCATCAATTTAGAAAAGGAATTATTGAAGTGCGCAAATTGATACAAGCTTCTTCTGCTTTTAATTCGAAACCCGGACCATCTCCAGCATATATTATGCTTCGTGAAGAGTTTATTAGCAGACCAAAATCATGATTCAAACCATTGGTCATAGAAGATTCCAGGTCACCGCCTTGAGATCCAATCCCAGGCATAAGAAAGAAATGATCAGGCACGATATCACGTATCCTTTTGATAAAATCGGTCTTCGTCGCTCCCACAACGAACATTGTATTATCAGCATTTCCAAATTCAGCAGACCTTTTTATTACCTCCTCATACAGATGACGTCCATCTTGTAATTGCAGCATTTGAAAATCCTGGCTTCCCACGTTAGACGTTAACCCAAGAATAATCACCCATTTATCATCATATCCGTAAAATGGTTCTAATGAATCCTGACCCATATATGGAGATACAGTGATGGAATCAAAGTTATAGGTTTCAAAAAATGTACGCGCATATAGATTTGAGGTGTTACCAATATCGCCTCGTTTCGCATCCGCAATTGTAAAGATATTATCCGGGACTAACTGCAAAGAATTTTCAAGACTCTCCCACCCTGCACTACCCTGCTCTTCGTAAAAGGCAATGTTAAATTTATAGGCCACACAATGACTCTTAGTTGCATTGATTATCCTTCTATTAAATTCTAATATCGGATCATTATAATTTTCGATTATAAACTTTGGGATCCGTTTAATGTCTGTATCAAGCCCTACACAGACAACTGATTGTTTTTCTTTAATATTAGAAACAAGAGTTGATTTATTCATTATTTAGATACTTGCACAACTTGAGTGGGGTCATAAAGTTCATGTCTCAATGAAACCTGTTGAACAAATTTATCTGCCATTTTATCAAAGATCTCAACATGTGCATGATCAGGAGAAAGAACGGTCGGGACCCCATTATCTCCACCTTCCCTGATCGCTTGAATTAAGGGCACTTGTCCCAACATAACAGTCTTATATTTTTTAGCCAGAGTCTTGGCACCACCCTCTCCAAAAATAAAATACTTGTTGTCTGGCAATTCTGCAGGAGTAAACCACGCCATGTTCTCAACAATGCCCAATATTGGAATTTTAATGCTATCCAGGGCAAACATATTTGTTGCCTTTACCGCATCCGCTACAGCCACTTGCTGGGGTGTCGTCACAACTACAGCACCCGTAATGGGAACGCTTTGCACAAGCGTGAGTTGGATGTCACCTGTACCCGGAGGTAAATCAATAATCAGATAATCAAGTTCAGGCCATATACATTCATTAACAAACTGTTTGATCACCCCACTTAACCTGGGTCCTCTTAAGATAACGGCCTGTTCTGGTTCTATTATAAACCCGATAGAGATCACGTGAATACCAAATTTCTCAATTGGTGTTAGTTTAGGTTTGCCATATACTTCCTGTATTTTAGGTTTTGATCCTACTAGTCCAAGCATAGTTGGAATCGATGGTCCATATAGATCAGCATCCATCAGGCCTACCTTATATCCTTTCTTCTGAAGTGCTAATGCAAGATTTACAGCAATCGTTGATTTACCAACTCCACCTTTTCCTGAGCCTACAGCCACAACATTCTTAACCTGCGGTAAGATGGTCTTATTGCCACCTTGTTGGTTAGCAAAGTGGATGTGAATTTCAGCAGTCTTAAAGTTATCCTTTAGTAATGCGTAGCATTCAGAATTGATCGCAAATTTTGCTTGCTGGCCAAGATCATTAACTGAAAGTGTGAAAAATATTTGTTC
>JAJCYJ010000513.1 GCA_029262975.1 Saprospiraceae bacterium | reverse complement strand
CATTATAGGTTTACCATATTCTATAAGTGCTATATTGACAGTAAACTCTCCATTTCTTTTGATAAATTCTTTCGTACCATCTAACGGATCGACAAGCCAAAATCGACCGAATGATTGGCGCACTTTATAAGGTTGCATTTTATTTTCCTCAGAAATGATTGGATATTGGTCAGATAAATTGGCAAGAGCATTTACTATCAGATCATTGGCGAGTCTGTCTGCCCGGGTCAATGGAGAGTCGTCTTTTTTTAATTCGACACCAAATTGAGACTCGTTTGCATAGACATTTAGAATCTCTTCTCCCGCACGTATGGATATTCTTACTACCTCTTCGGCCAACTCTTTCAACTGCATGATTTACTTTTGCCCAAAAGTAGCATAATCATGTCAAAGGTTTTAGTCACGGGAGGATGTGGATATATTGGAAGTCATACATTGGTTAATCTTATAACCCAGGGTCATGAGGTTATTTCGATCGACAACTTTATGAATGCTTATGAAAAGGCACTCGATGGCATAAGAGAGATTACCGGGATTAGGGTTAAAAACTATCCAATTGATCTGTGCGATGCCGGGGAGCTTGCCAGGGTATTTGACGAACATCCGGATATTGAGGCTGTGATTCATTTCGCCGCACTTAAAGCGGTAGGAGAATCGGTAGAGAGGCCCTTGCTTTATTTTAGAAATAATATCAATTCACTGATTAATATTCTTGATCAGGCGGTTAAACATAAGGTCAAAAACATAATTTTCTCTTCTTCTTGTACAGTATATGGGCAAGCAACTGATCTGCCTGTAACTGAGACAACAGAAATGAAAGAAGCTGAATCTCCATATGGGCGTACCAAACAAATCGGAGAATACATATTAAAGGATATAGCTCGCTTAAAAGATATCAATGTTCTTTCTCTGCGCTATTTTAATCCCGCCGGTGCACACCCATCAGCCAAGATCGGTGAGGCACCTAGAGTTATCGCGTTGAACCTGGTACCGGTTATTATGGAGACTGCAGCAGGGAAAAGAGATAAGTGTCTCGTATTTGGCGACGATTATAATACGCGGGACGGAAGCTGTGTCAGGGACTATATACATGTAGTTGACCTGGCCGATGCACATACCAAAGCTGTTTCTTACCTGTTAGCCGGCAAGAATACGGACAAATATGAAGTATTCAACCTGTGTATAGGAGATGGTATTACTGTATTAGAGGCCATTAGAGCTTTTGAAAAAGTGTCGGGTAAAAAATTAAACTACGAGGTTGGCCCAAGACGGCCGGGAGATGTTGTCGCGATTTATTCTAATTATGAAAAGGCACAAAGACTATTGGGATGGGAACCACAATATGGTATCGAAGATATCATGCGTAGCGCATGGCAATGGGAGCAGGTCAGGGAGTATTAAATGTTGGTTTCCAGATGATGACATCCGGACTCTTAAAGATCAAAATTTCGTGCGTTTATAGTTGTTGCTTCTAATTGAGTTTGACAAGCACCTCTCTTTGCTTGAAGGCAATTACACCAATTATTGCCAGCAAAAGGCCTAAAGAGATGATACTCCATTCACCCATCGTAGGTACTATCTCTGGATCAGCAGCAATAGGACATGGTTGCAGTGCTAATTTCACATCATCCAAGGCATACTGAAAGGCATAGCCTGTGGCAGCATTGCTTGCTACTCTGAATTCAATCGAAATATTATCACCTATGTATGGGGTCAGATCCAAAGATTTAGCTACCCAACCTGTGCCTGGGTTCAACGCTGCGCCAGCACCATTGACGGTAGTCATATTGATTAATAGGTCAGCCCCTCTTCTCACTCTTATATTAACGGAGATATCTGTGCCCGCAGCACCAGAGAGACTATATGCCCACCAGTCATTCCACATAAACATTGCGGAAGTAGCAGTGTCCGGAATCGTTAGAGCCACTGATATACCGGCTAAAAATGATCCTGAATTTGACCAGATTTCACCAAAATAAGATCCTGTTAAAGGTGTAATATTTGTAAATGCCGGGTCTGACATTAAAGACATACTTGCAGAGAATCCTTTGTCCGCTTTTGCTTGATTCTTACTCGTAGGATCATTAAATGGAAAAATTGAAGACCATTCACTTACGTCACCTGTCTCAAATCCTGATTCGAAAGCATTACACTGAGCGTCGAGGAAAGAAGTGGTGGTAAAAAGCAGGGTGGTTATTAGACAGATTTTGAATATTGAATTGTCTATAATTCTACTAAGAGGGTCTTTTATACGCATAGCCTTAGATTGCAAATGTTCGGTAAAATTAATAATTTATTTTGAAGATTTATTTGCCGTGGTTTTTGTTAAATTGGTGGAGAGCAAGTATCGGTTCTTTGATTTTGTTTTAATTAAGTTTATAAATTATAATGAAAGATCAATTTATAAATGGAAAATCAACTTTACTTACTTCAATAATAAAATTTAATAATTACAATCCTTGAAAATAAATATTCAATTAAATCCGAAAGAAACAGGAAAGGTTGCCGCTAATCAGGCCGCTTCTTTAATTCGAGCGACCTTAGAGAAGAAAACTTTTTGCAATATTATTTTGGCCACTGGCAATAGTCAGCTGGAAATGCTTTCAATCCTGGTGAAAGCAAAAGGCATAGACTGGTCAAGAATAAGAATGTTTCATTTAGATGAATATTTGAACATCAACGATGTCCATCCCGCGAGTTTTAGAAAATACCTCAAAGAACGATTTGTTAATATGGTGTCTCCATTACAATCAGTATTTTATATAGAAGGTGATGCGCCAAATATAAAGATGGAAATCGAGCGACTCAATTACTTAATTCAACAATATCCAATTGATGTGGCTATGATTGGTATCGGAGAAAATGGTCACCTGGCATTTAATGATCCACCGGCCAATTTTGAAACCGATGAACCTTTCATTGTAGTAGAACTGGATGAAGCATGTCGCCGACAACAATATAACGAAGGATGGTTTGCCCGTCTTGAAGCTGTTCCACATAAAGCCATATCGATGAGTATAAGACAAATCATGAAATCCAAAAGTATCGTTTGCACAGTTCCTGACGAACGAAAAGCCACTGCTGTGAAGGCTGCTCTTGCCCAACATATTACAAATGATATTCCTGCTTCCATATTGCAAGAGCATCCCGATGTTTATTTGTTTTTAGACACGGCATCTTCTAATTTCTTAAAAGATCAGGTGTAGCACCCCTGCTGTTTCATTGAACATTAAAATCTAAATTTTCAAAATGCTAAAGAAAGTGCTGTTCTTAACCTTTAAAAGTAGGTACTATTGTCTTAATCAAAATATGAAATTTCAGCCTTTTCAATTTAATAGTAAGAAATCTCAAGATGTGCAGTATCAAAAGAAGCGCTGGGAAAGCGAAATAGAGGGTGCGGGTGCCGGCATTGCGGGCGGGTATTATTTCGCAAGCATTTTTTTTGGTTCGTTTTTTTTTGCGAATGAAAAAAAATGAACGAATGTCAAGAGTTAAAGTGAATTTTGGTTTACCCACTGCAAAGGGCGTAAAACCGAAAGTGTCGAAAAAAATCCTGTTAGCAGTAAGCCTCGTAGGTCCGGGTTTATTTCTAATTGGCTATAATATCGGCACAGGCAGTGTTACTACTATGGCCAAAGCCGGAGCCCAATACGGCATGTCTCTTTTTTGGACAGTGATATTGTCCTGTATATTTACCTACGTACTAATGGTCGCCTATGGTCAAGTTACCCTTGTAAGTGGTAAAACAGCTCTTTATAATATCAAAACACAATTGCGTTTTGGGAAGCCCCTGGCTCTTTACATTTTGACCGCCCTTATTCTTGGAGAGCTGCTGGCATTGATGGGTATCATGGGCATCGTGGCTGACCTGCTTCAGGAAGGATTCCGGTTAATCAGTGCAGATTGGAATATCAGTACAGGGGCAATTACAACAGTCCTTATTATCGCATTATTTACGCTATTATATCATGGTCGCTATCAGACTTTTGAAAAAATATTGACAGGATTTGTCATATTGATGGGCCTCTGTTTTATACTCGTCTTTATAATGGTCAAACCGGATTTTGGTCAAATTCTGAGCGGCATGATACCTGGCATCCCTAATGAACCTGGAGCACTTGGTCTAATAGCTGCAATGGCCGGAACTACTTGTTCTGCAGCTGTATTTATAGTTAGAAGTATTGTTGTTTCAGAAAAGGGATGGACCATACGACATTTACAGACCGAAAAGAGAGATGCATTTGTTTCGGCTGCCGTGATGTTATTTTTAAGTGGCATTATAATGGCCGTAGCTGCAGGCACTTTGCATATCATGGGATTAGAACTTACCAATACCGTAGAGATGATTCAATTGTTCCAACCTTTGGGAGGTAAGGCCGCAGCATTTTTACTTATATTCGGGATAACAGGGGCAGCAATATCCACCATTTTTCCAATTGTATTAATTGCCCC
>JAJCYJ010000512.1 GCA_029262975.1 Saprospiraceae bacterium | reverse complement strand
GATTGTACAAGGTGAGGATGTAATCCTACCGCCAGCTACTGCCGATAATTGTACACAAGGGGTGATCTGTTTTGCAGACAACAGTTGTGATGCGACATATGGAAATAGCTTTACTAAATACAGAGATTCACTGATTTCTCTCGTAAATGCACAAAGCATAATACGTATCACCGGAGTATATAATACATCTGAATCGTTTGATGGATCTGCGGATAATTTGGGCGCTTGTCGGGCCGAAACGATCCGGGCAGCTTTTGCCTTACTGGAAGATGACCAGATTAGCACAGGCGGGCAAATCACTATAGGAAGAAATGCTGGTATAGCCGAAAGGTTTTTGATAGAGGTTATAAATATTGCACCACAGGCGAGTGACACAAGTTCGGTGAGTGGGCAATCTTCAGACAGTGGGAGTGCAGCGCAAAGGGAAGAACTAAGGGCCCAGGCAGTGATTTACTTCCCTTTCAATAGCACTAACAAACTTAATAATTCCGAAATAGAAGCTTATCTTGATCAAGTTGCTGCGCGCACCAGGGGTAGTAGTCAAAAAGTGAGAATAACAGGTCATACTGATGATATTGGAGATGCTGCATCGAATACAAATCTGGGTCAAAGAAGGGCAAACATAATAGCTGATTATCTTATGGGTCAGGGTGTGCTTAGAAGCCAAATAATTTCTGAATCAAAAGGAGAATCCCAACCTGTTGCGAGTAATAGTACTGAAGTAGGGCGAGCTAAAAACAGGAGAGCGGAATTACAAATAATTAAGTAAAAATCTAAACCAACAAACATGTTATTATTTATCGATTTCTGTGAGTGTGCATGGTGGATACCATGGCTCTTACCCTTCCTGCTAGGTCTTTTGTTAGGTTGGCTCATTTGGGGCAGACTGAAAGGACGAATTGAAGAGTTAGAAGGAGAAATTGTCAAGTTAAAAGCTAACATTGGTGGCCTCGAAGGTGATCTGGCAGAATGCCATTCAAGTAAGGCCGGACTTGATAGCAAAATTGCTTTGCTCCAGGGAAGAATTAAAGAAATGTCATCTCGTGATGATGCACCTTCTTCAGATGGTGGCGGAGCTCTTGGATTTGTAGCAGGAGCAGCTGTCTCGGAACTCGGAGATAGGGAAGAAGCCAGTCCTGCGATTCCTGTAATGGCAGTACCTACCCCTCCTTCTGCAGCTAAAGGGTCCAAAAATGCTTTTGCAGCACTTAAATCAGATAACTTACAGGTGGTCGAAGGCATCGGACCAAAGATGAACGAAGTATTAAACAAAGGTGGTGTGCATACATGGGCCGATTTGGGCGCTAAGACTCCTGCAGAACTCAGAGATATACTTGACAATGCTAACGCCGCGAGATATAGAATAATTGATCCGAAAACATGGCCGGAGCAAGCACGTCTCGCTGATAGCGGGCAATGGGATGGATTGATTCACCTTCAGAAGAATCTGGATACAGGACGTGCAGAAGGAGCTAAAGGAGAGACAGACTCTAAAGTAGAGAAAATGTTGATTAAGATGGGCGTACTTAAGAGATGGAAACAGGATGATTTGACGGCTGTAGAAGGTATAGGACCCAAAATTTCAGGATTATTACATGATGCGGGTATTAATACGTGGAGAACATTAGCAAATACAGAAGTTCCGAAAATTCAAGGTATATTAGATGCTGCAGGAAAAAGATATAAACTGGCAGACCCTGATTCCTGGCCTAAGCAGGCAGAAATGGCAGCAGATGGCAGATGGGACGACCTACAGGAATACCAGGATTTCCTTCAAGGAGGGAAATAATTATGAAGTAACCGATTTATTCCCTTGAACAGTACCGATTTGACCCCGACTTTTGTCGGGGTTTTTTTTGGGCAAAAAAATAGTTAAGAATTGCCCTATCTGATTACAAACTCTATCTTAACCAATAATGAGTACCATTCAAGAATTTCTGGCTGCTGTTAGAAAATTTCGATCTCGAATTGATGGAGACACCTATAATGATGAAAGAAAGTTAGCCAAATTACGACAGCTGTATATTATCTTGATAACCAGGGTTTCTGATGACACCAAGGTTCAATTTACAAGTCTTTTTGCAAGACTCAGTTACCTGGTTACGACATATCAGATACCTCCAAAAGAGCGATATCTTTTGCATGCCTTTCGTAAAAATGACTTTCATAAGGGAAAATTGGAAAATGAATTATCGCTGGGATATGCAGCTGTCAGTATCCTGATGACCTATTGCCTGGATCAAAAAGAAGACTTATCAGGAGTCTCCGGTATCTATAAAGTTTTAAATGGAGGTAAAGATTATAAAAGACTAAAATTTGAGCGAGCAATTAAAGTGCTCATCAAATATGTAGATACTGGAAAAAAAAGAATTGAAGCACAACGTCTTGATGAACCATTTAATCATGTAATAATTGCTTATGACCGCCCCGATAGAAATGAAGACTATACCAATCAATTTGAAAAGATAAATCAATATAAAATTTTACCATTGACATCAAATCTTATTGATGTTGAGATCGATGATAGAGGTGTATTGTATCCCAGTTCCGTAGTGTTCGAACCAGATTACATGTATGATGTGACATCGATATCTGAATGTTTTGGCCCTTTTGCAAATCATGAAGCTGGTTATCTTTTAAGAAAATTCCTAAAAAAGGCTATTAGTAAACCTATTTTAATTGGAAATATTTCTAATTACTTTTTAGATCAATTAATATTTAAGCCAGATGCAAATTTTACAGATTTTATAGCGGATATATTTCAAAAAGATCCATTATCCATTTCACTTCTAAGCAACCAGGAGGTGAAAGAAATGCTTGTATTATTAGAAAATCATTTTTTAAATTTAAAAAACGTAGTACAAAATAACCTTTCTAAATTAAATATTTCTAAAAATAGTTGCCATATAGAACCATCGTTTTATTCAGCTAAGTACGGTATTCAGGGAAGGTTGGACTTATTCTCACTGCTGGAAAATAGTGCTACTATAATCGAGTTAAAAAGTGGAAGCACATTCCGGCCTAATAGTTATGGAATTTCTAATAATCACTATCATCAGACATTGATATATGACCTCTTGGTAGAATCTGTGTATGGGACACATATCAAGAGAAATAACTTTATAATTTAT
>JAJCYJ010000511.1 GCA_029262975.1 Saprospiraceae bacterium | reverse complement strand
GCCCCAACAAGTCTTGAAACAGAATGACGTTCCTGGAATTCACTCATATCAATTCTTGTTAACGCGTTTTTATCATCAAATAAAACTTTGGCAAGAGATTTGGCCAATTCTGTTTTGCCAACTCCTGTTGGTCCAAGAAATATAAAAGACCCAATCGGTTTACCTTCATTCTGAAGTCCCGCCCGACTACGCCGAACTGCATCTGATACTGCGACAACTGCTTCTTTTTGTCCTATGAGCATCTTGGCAATCTCTGCTTCAAGATGAAGAAGTTTTTCCTTCTCACTCTGCATCATTTTTGAAACAGGTATACCTGTCCATTTGGATACGACATCAGCAATATCATCACTAGTTACTTCTTCATTAGTGAACCTACCTTCCTCTGGCAGATCATCGAGCTTTTCTTCCGCGACTTTCAGCATGGCTTCTTTTTCTTTTAAATCGCCATACCTGATTTTAGCTACCAACTCAAAATTACTGTCGCGTTCAGCCTTATCTGCCTGTTGCTCTAACTCTTCTATTTGTTTTTTGATGTTTTGGATATGTTCTACTACTTCCTTTTCACTTTTCCAGGCCGCAGTCCTTGATTCCAATTCTTCTTTGGCATTGGCAATTTGACCAACTATGCGCTTCAGTTTTTTCTCATCTTTTTCTCTTTTTATCGCTTCACGTTCTATTTCCAATTGTCGTACTTTCCTGCTTAATTCATCTATCTCTTCGGGCACTGAATCAAGTTCTAATCTTAATTTAGCTGCAGATTCATCAATGAGGTCAATTGCTTTATCCGGTAATTTTCGTTCTGATATATATCTATGTGATAATTCCGCAGCCGCGATTAGTGCTTCATCGAGGATATCAATTTTGTGATAAACTTCATACTTATCTTGAATGCCTCTGAGGATAGAAATAGTCTCTTCTACGCTTGGTTCATCTATAAAAACAGATTGAAATCTTCTTACAAGTGCTTTATCTTTTTCAAAATATTTTTGATATTCATCATAAGTTGTGGCTCCAATCGTCCTTAATTCTCCACGAGCAAGTGCGGGCTTCAAAATATTTGCGGCATCCATAGCCCCGCTTCCACCGCCTGCTCCAATTAGTGTGTGGATTTCATCAACGAATAGAATAACTTCTCCATCAGAACTATTCACTTCTTTTATAACAGCTTTCAATCTTTCTTCAAATTCGCCCTTGAATTTAGCTCCTGCTATCAGTGCTGCGATGTCGAGTGAGTAAATCTGCTTAGAAAGAAGATTCTCCGGGACATCTTGTTTTACAATTCTCCATGCAATACCTTCGACTATCGCCGTTTTTCCTACCCCTGCATCTCCTATTAAAATCGGATTATTTTTCTTCCTTCTTAAAAGGATATGCATTATTCTTCTTATTTCTTCATCCCTTCCTATTATCGGATCTAGTTTCCCTGATTCTGCACGCTCGTTGAGATTTATGGCATATTTTTTTAGAGAATTGTAGGCATTATCTCCGTGCTGGTCAGTTACTTTTCTTCCTTTCCTCAATTCTTCAATAGCAGTATTTAAAGACTTTTCACTTGCCCCTGCATCTTTTAAAATTTTGGAGGCTTTATCATTTCCTGATAATATTCCGATAAGAATCAATTCTACTGAGATAAATTCATCTCCATATTCTTTTAACAATTTTTTTGCTTTTGCCAATGCCTTATTAGCATCACTTGTTAAATATTGTTTTTCAGAACCTTCAACTTTTGGGAATGTCTCAATCGCCTTGTTGATTTCTTTACGCAACCGGATGATATTGATATCCATTTTACTAAATAGAAATTGTGCCAACTGCTCATCTATCTCAAATAAGGCTCTCAAGAGATGGACTGTATCAACGGATTGTTGATCTAATCCACCTGCAATCTGCTGCGCCTTAACTATGAGTTCCTGAGATTTTACTGTGAAGTTATCGTAAGTCATTTGTAAGTTTTTCTAATTTCTATCCCTGCAAAAGAGGGACCAATCAAATATTTAATGATAAAGTGGACATTTTGTCCTTAGAAGAATGTTCAATCGTGCCAATTTGTCTCAGTCGCCAACTTAGTGCTGGCTATAGACGTATAAAAACTAAAATGTCCCGAATACAATTAAATAATTTTAATCTTAATTTAACGAGTATTAAGACACTGTTTGTAACAACTTTGGAAATGGTGTTGTTATAGATAAACTAATTAATCCTACTACACCTATGAGAGTTCTTGCATTAATCCTAGTTACTTGCTTAACGCTTCCAGAGGTATACGGACAATATTTTGGAAGAAATAAGCCGCGATACCGAAACTTTAATTTTAAAGTAAAGGAGACACCGCACTTCGACATACATTATTATGTGAATAAGACAGATGTGATTGACTATCTGGCACAAGACGTAGAATTATGGTATGACTATCATCGTCAAGCATTACAACATGATATTTCATTTCAGAACCCTTTGATATTCTATAATAATCACGCTGAGTTTCAACAGACCAATACTATATCCGGAGGTATTGGTGTTGGTACTGGAGGTGTAACAGAAGGATTAAAGAACAGGGTTGTAATGCCCGTTTCTTTTTCCAATCAGCAGACGCATCAGGTACTTGGCCATGAGTTAGTACATGCATTCCAATTCAATATCATAATTGGAGGTGATTCTACTTCTATAAGATCATTGAGTAATGTTCCATTGTGGATAATAGAAGGGATGGCTGAATATATGTCTATAGGGAGAGTTGATCCATTTACCGCCATGTGGATGCGCAATGCCATTCTTAAAGATGATATTCCATCTCTGGAGAAAATGGCAAATCCCAAATACTTCCCATATCGCTATGGACAGGCAGCATGGTCTTTCCTAGCTGGATATTATGGTGACCATACCTTAAAACCTTTTTTAGAAGAAAGTGCTAAATACGGCGTATCCTATGGTGCTATTCAAGCCTTTGATACGGACTTAGAGACATTAAGTGGAATGTGGGAGAATGGTTTAAAAACATATTATGAACCCTATCTAGGGGATAAGAAAGAAAGCCAGATCGGCAAGACATTGTTATCTAAGAAGAATTCTGGACGCATCAACGTATCTCCTTCCTTAAGCCCAAATGGAAGATGGGTCGTGTTTTTATCTGAAAAAGATCTTTTTTCAACAGATATATTTCTTGCCGATGCACGCACCGGAGAAATTAAAAGGAAATTATCAAGTCTTGTTAAGGATTCTGATCTCGATAATTATAATTTTCTTGAATCTGCAGGGACCTGGTCACCAAATAGTAAAGAGTTTGCATTTATCGGATTCAAGAAAGGCGCTAATGTGATTGTGATTAAAAATGCAGAAAATGGAAAAACAAAAGAGACTTTTGAAGTCAAAGGTGTTCCTGCGCTCACTAATCCCACGTGGTCACCTGACGGTCGGGAGATAGTTGTAACTGGCAGTTATGAAGGACAGACGGATCTCTATGCCGTAAATATTAAAACAAAGCGCGTACGACAACTCACAGATAACAGATACTCGGAAATTCAAGCACATTTTAATAGTGATGGAACTAAACTGGTTTTTAGTTCAGATCAAAAAAGCTTTATTGACGGAAGAACATTTGGTAAATACACTTATGATCTGGCGATCATGGATTATGCTTCAGGTAAAGTTGAAATATTAGATATCTTTCACGGAGCAGATAATATTAATCCGACATTTGATCATGAGGACAATATTTATTTTTTATC
>JAJCYJ010000510.1 GCA_029262975.1 Saprospiraceae bacterium | reverse complement strand
CCTTAAAAATGGAATAACAGGATTTGTAGAAATCAGGTTCTTTTCCTTTCCAGTCATGCCAAATATCATTATATATATGTTGATCTACTTCTCCACGGTCATTGTCAAGATGAAGCTTGCCAGGATTAATTCTATCTATTTCGATTTTTTCGATTGGATATCCCAGTGTGGACATTATGTATATAGAAATGAAGGTTTCTATTTTCTTAAGATATTTATCTAGCTTTTGCCAATATAACTTACCATCAACACCTCCATTTGAACTGCAATGAAAGGCGGCGCAATTTTCTCCTCTATATTTCCAAATTGTACAAAGTCCTTTGTCATAAAAAGGGCATAATAAGTCCTCAGCTTCTTGTTGACTAAGGTTTTGATCTCCTCTTTTAAATTCTTTAAAGCGAAGATCATGAAAGAATGGGGCTATTATGCCATAAGGAGTTACACCAATTTGAGCATGTATTTTTGATGTTACCCGTGCTCTTCCTTCTTTGTTCATTTCACTGTTGTCCGACAGGATAGCACCCACCATATAGTTAGGTAATGTTGGATGATATGCGCAACATTTAGTAACAGCACTTGGTGCATTTTGAAAAGCACAATGTGGACAATCCAGGCAATTGGCAAATTCTTCTTTTGGAATTTCCATATCAAGAAATGTGGATCCCATCACCTTTTCGTAAACTGGAGAAACCTTATCTTTTAAGTATGTCGACATATTGAACTTGTATTTTGTTTGACCTATTTGTTGATTTCGTGAATATTAAAAGATAGTAGGGACTATCAAATATATTTCATGGGTTGTTATATTTATACCACAGTTTTTGATATTTCTTAAAGGAGTCATTTCTAAGTTCTTCGTCGTTAAACGATGCTTCTAAAAAATAAAGACGATAATCAAAGGGTATTGGTCCAGGAATATCCATGGTAAATTTATGATAAGGAGGCACTGCTGCACTCTGAAAATAAGCGGCCATGCTCAGACGAGGTTCTTTTGCAAAAATACTACTTGTCCCTCCCCAATGGAGTATGTTCGTGTCCCAAGCTAAAACTGATCCAGCTTGTGCAGGTACAGCTCTAACATGTTGCAACATGTCATGAACTTCTTTCCATGTAAAACTTTTATCTCGTATGTTCTTGGGGATTCCATTGTCGAAAGTAATATCATGACGAAGAGGAATAAGGTGTATACATGAATTCAGAGTTGTAGCATTTGTAATAGGGATCCAGACATTTATTAGCGTTGGCAGTCCATTAATATAAGCAATAGACTCTTTGTCATGAATATTATCCCTATGTGGGCCTGTCCCTGTAGCATGATCAACATTGTCAATATAATAGGCTTCAGACTGATCTGGGACAAATTGATATCCTCTTCCTAATATCGGAGTTAAGACATTACTGATTCTGCCCAAAACCTCATAAAAGATGTCATATAGCAATGCATAAGTAGATCTTTGGGCGCTGCTTGTAACTTTTAAAATGCATGTTGCCAACTGATCTAAATCTTCCTGGGGAATTATGGGCGGAGTAACGAAATATCCGTCGTGGCGAATTTGTTGTGTACAATTTTCCATCACATCACTATTGATAGTATAGGGAGTTCCACTATTCTCAAATGGATGATCTGTGATCGCCTGATCAGGTAGTAATTCTTGCCAGTAAGATTTTTTAGCGACTGTTAGCGCACGCCTTTTACGATCGAGATCTTGTAGGGCTTGCTTGAATGAAGTACTGTCAATATCCATAATTATAAAAGAGCTTCACAAAATTTCAGAATTTAAGTGGGGATGCTGGATCAATGGTTGCGTTACCATGTCTTTTCAAAGAAACTTTTATCAATAGTTTTATCGACATCCAAAAAGGCACTCTTTGAGTTGTTTTTTAATCCTAAAGGATCCGTTTGAGAGAACAATTTGTATAAAATGGAAATCGGAAAAAGAAGTAAATAAAAGATTACCGTTAATATGACTTTAGGTACTACTGATCCTAATATTGATCCTAATTTCAACCAACTGGAAGCGATGAAATCTGCAATTTTTTCTGAAACAAGTGAGAACACACCTAAAGCTGATGCCCCAATGAGAACCCAAAGTTCACCTGAAATTAGGAAAATGATCAGCAGGCCCACAACAAGGGTCAAAAGTGTCCTATAAGTTTTACTGATATTGCTCAAAACAAGGTATAAATAAAAGGTTCTAAAGCTGTTCCGCCACCAAGGACAATGAGTAATCCAAGTAATAAGAGCACAAGAATTATTGGAATCAGCCAATATTTCTTACGTTCCCTTAAAAAGCCCCACAAATCTTTAATAACGTCCATTCTCTTAATATATCAAACACTAAATTAATTGAATAATATTATTTGACCCAATTATCGAAAACATCACATCTATCAGAAATTCACATTGATCTTTTGTCAAAAACAAAACTATTGATGACCAGAAAATCCATTTCAGTTTTAATAAAGCAGTCAAATGCTTCCTGTGGAGTGTTGACTATCGGTTCATCCCTTACATTAAAACTGGTATTGATCAGGATAGGACAATCAGTGCGTTCTCTAAATGAATCAATGAGCTGGTAAAACTTTGGATTATTGACTTTATCTACAGTTTGAATTCGCGCAGAAAAATCAACATGGGTGATTGAATTCAATGGACTTCTTTGTTGGTAAAGTTTATCCATAAGAGAAAGTCCTGAATCATTGTCACTTAGCGGATACTTAAGTTCTTGTCTAATCGGTGAAACTAATAACATATAAGGTGATTCAACATTTAGTTCAAAGTACTGTTGTTTATATTCTGTAAGAATCGCTGGGGCAAATGGCCGGAATTGTTCTCTGAATTTTATTTTGAGGTTTAGTTTTTTTTGCATCTGAGGATCGCGGGGATCTGCCAGGATACTCCTGTTGCCAAGAGCCCGGGGGCCAAATTCAGCCTTACCCTGAAACCATCCAACAATTTTTGATTGAGCAAGCTCACAGGCTATATATTCTGAGAGCTCGATAAAATCTTCAAATTTTCGAAAGGTGGCCTTATTTTTTCGGGACATTAATTTTACTTCCTTATCAGAAAAATCGGGACCAAGTAAAGCGCCTTGCATGCTATCCTCCTGGGATGAGAATACTCTTTCTTCTTTAAAGTATAGATAATGTGCTGCCAAAGCTGCACCTAACGAGCCACCCGCATCTCCAGCCGCAGGCTGAATAAATATCTTATCAAAGAGCCCTGAACGCAAGAGTTTGCCATTAGCCACACAATTAAGGGCTACACCTCCTGCCAGACAAATGTTTCTTGAAGAAGTGATTCTTTTAGCTTCTGTCGCCATTTTCAATATCACCTCTTCTGTAATTTGTTGAATTGCCAGAGCTAGATTGCAATGGTGTTGATCGATGCTACCTTCAGGTTCTCTCCTGGGGAATTCGAATAAGACCTCCCATTTCGTTTCATTAATCATTCGTAATCCCACGGCATAATCAAAGTAATCCTGATTGACCCAAATAGAACCATCTTCTTTGGAATCTATCAACGTGGAGTATATAATCTCTTTAAGTCGGTTAATTTCTTTGGAATGCGGATCGCCGTATGGTGCTAATCCCATCATCTTATATTCTCCGGAGTTCACTTTGAATCCCAGGAAATAAGTAAACGAACTATAAAGCAAACCAAGAGAATGAGGAAAATGCATTTCTTTCAAAACCTCTATCTCGCCCCCCTGGCCTCGTGATATGCTGGTTGTAGACCATTCTCCGACCCCATCAATAGTTAGGATGGCGGCTTCCTCATATGGAGAAGGGTAAAAAGCACTGGCAGCATGAGAAAGATGATGTTCAGAAAACAACAATTTGAGGTTTTTCTTTTCAAAGTTTTCTATTTCCCGGAGATGATCAATGATGACTTTTTTCAAATAAATTTTCTCCTTTGCCCAGATAGGCATCGCCTTTAGAAAGGATCTAAGTCCCTTCGGGGCAAAAGCATAAAATGTTTCCAGTAATCTTTCGAATTTTAGAAGAGGTTTATCATAGAAAACGACTGCATCAAGTTCGTCAATGGTAAATCCTGCATACTCGAGGCAAAACCTAATAGAATGCATTGGAAAGACTGCCGTGTGTTTTTCTCTCGTAAATCTTTCTTCCTGCGCTGCAGCGACTATTTTACCATCCTCAATAATGCATGCTGCGGAATCGTGGTAGAAAGCGGATATTCCTAAAATTCTCCTCAATTGATATTTCTTCTTATCATTCGTCTTCACCTTCTTATCAGAATCAAATAGGACAAAACAGTGAATAAATTTCGAAGATAAGGATTAGTGTGGTTTTGACTCAGTTATCTGATTCCCTCTTAGTCGTAGGGAACTACTCAAGTCCGTACGTTGTCATGTTATAGATCCTTTAAGTAGCCCAATTCCTTCATAACATTATGGTGACAATCTATAATGCGTTCTATTTGTGATGAGGTTAATTCTTCCTTCCATCCGCCAGAGATACCCTTTCTGAAAAAGGTCGGACTGATAGCGCTTTTTTCTTTAAAACCAGTGGTTTCTTCTGCCTTTTTTAATTGATCAAAAGAGGTCATTCTAACAGCTTCCTCAATTAAAGTCTCTGGGATATTCATCTCAAGCGCGTTCATGACATCCTTAAATACCTTAATGGGATTTTCTTTGGCATCTTCATATTTCAAAAGGATCACTTCTATTTCCTTTTGTTCCAACCAACTCCGGACGTGGCTACTCCAATCCGTTAGCAGTTGTGGAAGATTATAATTATCGTTGAGTCCATTTTTTTGTTCAGCCAGGTACCCATTGGGGTTATTAATTAATTCGATGCTCTGATCAATGGTGCGTCCCTGGTGATGAGCTAGAGAACCTACGATGTCTAAAGGGTTGCGGACGATATAGACAACTTTATAAGATACGTCAGCCGGAAATATAGGTTCTCCCATACTATTTTTCACATAGGCGTCATGGGCTTTTACAAATTGTAAACGATCAACATTTTTACATTTATAACGATAGACGACTGGCATCTTGTTTTTTACTTCTCGCTCACTCAAGAACCTGGAATCGATGTCCAGAACTTGATCAAAGAGAATACGAATAGAAAAGAGTCCATTCGTCAGTAAATTATTTATATCCAGATCACCGACAAACAAGGCAGACATGAAACTTCTGAACCATGTGTTGCCAGATTTGGGGTAAGAAGCCAACCATAACAATTTGCCAGGAAATTTCACTAGTTCTCTATCAGACAATTTCATTACTGATATATGTTACAAATTCGGAAATAGGTGTCATTTCTGATCGACTAATTAACTCGACGGGTATAGCCCTGGCAAGTGACATGACTTTTTTAAAATATTGTTCATCCTTTCCGAGATCCTTAATCAAATAATTGAAATTGACATAAGACAGGAGAAGGTCAAACTTATCTATCCCGAATATCTTCTTATGTACAAAGCCTTTATCACTTTTATTCATGTCAATAATAAAAATCTTTTTCACAGATTTGACTTCAGTTGGCACCAAAGAGCTTAGGTTATAATCGATCTTCTCTATATTTTTTCTGACGGGGCCTATTTTATCCACACCCTTAAAATTTTCGAATGCAAGGTTATTAGACCATAAAGAAGCTATTGGATCTTGATTTATAACTGAAAAAGAATTCAGATCATTGTTCCAGGTCAATAAGCAACGATTATCCTCGACAAATGAAAACCCTTTACGTGCTAGATTTGCAGCAAGCGTAGATTTACCTTCGCTCGCATTACTACAAAAAACATATGCTCCTGTATCGGTAGCTACACAAGATGCATGAAGTATTATTTTTTCATGTTTTATAAATAGCACACCCATTATCGTATCTAAAAGGAAGACACGTATATCTTCTAATTTACTTTCATCTGCTTGATTTATTATAACCTTCTCTTTTCCTACAATCAGAAATTCAGCAATGTCATCTACATACCAATAAAAAATTCGTTGATTTATAATCGTGTTTGGCTTATAAACAGTGTCTTCAAGACCTTCTTCTATTCTTGTTATTTTACCGAACTTAATATGGATATCCGGACCTTGGATGAAGGCAATCTCTGGGAGAGGTTGAAGGGATATTTCAGAATGAATCCGAAGTCCATAATAAACATAAGTGTATATTTTCTCAGTCATTGTATTTCAAAAGTTGGAGTTGTTTATTACTTTAACTAATCTGGCTAATATTTTGATTTTATAATTTATTGATCTCATGTCATCACTCCTGACTTTCAAACATTGCCCGGTATCTGCCGTTTTCTTTCATTAACGAATTATGATTGCCCCGCTCTATAATGCGACCCTTGTCCAGTACAAGAATAAGATCTGCTTTTTTCAGGTTGTAAATTCTGTGCGTAATCAATATCAGAATTTTATCCTTTGCAATCCTCTGTAGGTTGTTGAATATGTCATCTTCAGCAAGAGGATCTATAAAGCTGGTAGGTTCGTCAAGAATAAGGATGTCTGCGTTTTTGTAAAAAGCCCGACTCAATGCCAGTTTTTGCCATTGCCCACCACTTAGCTCTTCCCCTGCCTTGAATGACCGGCCCAGTTGGGTCTTGTATCTCTGGGGTAATTTTTCAATAAACTCTGAAGAAAGTGCCTGTTCGCTCGCCGAATTAATTCTTTCCTGGTCAAGGGGTCGATGTACATCTGCGAATTGAATATTTTCATTTACAGTGGCATTGAATTTAGAGAATTCCTGAAATATAACCGTCAACTTCTTTCTGAGATCAGTGATATTATAATGTGAAATATCTGTCCCGTTAACTAATATGCTTCCTTTAGTTGGCTGATAAAGCCGATTGATCAATTTGACGATTGTGCTTTTGCCCGACCCATTTTCGCCTACGATGGCTACCAGTTCACCTTTTTTTGCAGAAAAGGAAATGTGCTGCAATACTTCATTTGTAGTCCCGGGGTAAGTAAAGGATATATCCCGAAATTCTAACACATTCAATTCTTTTGGGATTGCTACCGGATCTGCAACATCCACGATTTTCTTTTCGAGATCAAGAAAAGTGAACAAATGTGTGAGATACATTCGGTTTTCGTGAATGGAGACCAAAGCTTTAAGCACAGAATTAATATTGGACTGTCCTTTTTGAAATGCCCCATAATAAAGGGCTATATCTCCCACACTGATCAATCCCCTGATGGCACGTTGTGCAATAAAACCAAGTGCAGCAATTATGGCTATGGATTCAACACTTTGAGCAAGACCGATAGATCTTGTCTGATTGAAATAGATATGTTTTTTTTCATTTCTGAGACTTGATCTGAGTCTGAGAAAACGATCCAGAAGATTTCTTCCAAAATCAAAAATCCTTATTTCCTTGGCATATTCTGAGAAAGATAAAATTTGATGAAAATACTTAGACCTTCTGTGCCTTTGGGTTTGCTGTTCTCTGAGTACCACTAATTTTTCGGCATAGAACCATCTGATTAATGCAACCGGTAGTGCAATCAGCAAAAGTACTAAGGTTACTCCCCAGTGAAGTGTCAATAATAATCCTGCTATTGCTAAGAGAGTGATTCCGTTCAGGGCCAATTCTGTCAGACTATTTAAAACCAAGAGCGGTCGAACTTGTGACTCTGTTATAGCTCTTTCGAAGATGTCGTGGTATGTGTCAGAATCAAAATATTCAAGGTCTGTCTCAATGGACTTTGACAATACGATTTGTGACATATGGTCCGATACTATATCAGATTGTAGCAATACGACATAAGACATCACATTGGTAATTAGAATGCTCAATAGCTGTGCCAGGGCAAAGCCTCCCAAAATCCATAAGATATATGTGAAGTCTGGTTTTATCTCAGAGGCGAAAGCATCTAACATGAGCTTCATGAGGTACAAGGGCACTAAAGGAAGAATGGCCTGAATAAGTATAAGAATTATCCGGGTGGCGGTCAACTTTTTACTACAGCCCAGGATTATCTTTAATATCCGGGTGATATTCCTAAAATCGAATAGTTCTTTGTCTAAGTTAATCTTCAAGATGTACATTTAGCGCTTGGCAAAGATGTCGAAATAATGATTGACCTCAGATATTAGAATATGGCAAAATGACAAAAGATAAAACCATTGATACAATCCTCAATATCTGTCGTTCATTCGTCAAGACTGAAGAATTGGAAGAACAAACTCTAGAATACCTGGCAGATGATCAGGAAAATGAAGTAATCGAGTACGCTACGGGACATAAATTGATTTCCATCTGCTATCAGGTCTTAAGTTTGGACAAGACCCTAATACAGTCACAGATCTATGCCCGATTAGCGGTGAGGTCAAGGAATATCATCCTCAGAAGTATGGCGATGTTCAGGGAAATGAAGGTGATTCAGGACGCATTTAATGAGCAAGGCATTGAGGTAAGACCCTATAAGGGTGTCGTGTTTGCACAGCATTTTTATAAAAGTTTATCATTGAGAAATTCGGTAGATATTGATTTTGCAATTCGACTTGAAGATCTTACGAGGAGCCACTCGATTATGACCCAATTAGAGTATGAGGAAATAAAAGGTACGCTTGACAAAACGAATGTGAAAAAATCCCGGGCTTATTATCTGGATTATCCATGGAGAAAAGTCAGTGATCGGGGATTCAAGATCATAATGGAGTTTCATTTATCTCCGGCACACAAGGCATTATATGTTCCTTGTGACTTCTCACAATATCTTTGTCCTAGACAAAAGGAGAGGGATGAGTTACATTCAGATTTTTCGCTGACGGAGCATGCCCTATTCATCCTGATACACCATGGTGCGGTTGATAATTGGGGGACCTTGATGCATTTAATTGATTTGCATCAAATACTTACCGTACTTGACACTTCCCAGCTTGATGATTTTATAGCACTAGCAGAACAGGCACGGGTGAGAAAATTTCTGGATCTGGGGATTACTTTATGTGAACGACTATTGGAGACCTCATATGAAGTAGAGAAAAAATATAAGATATCACAGGCATTGGTTGATCGTATTCAGGAAGATTGTCTTCAAGGACGATTAGCAGGAAAATGGTCAGAAAACCGGGACAAACTCAAATATCATCTTGCTTTTAGAGATTCCAGAATGGATCAATTAAAGACGATAAGGTCTTTAGCCAGGTTTGGCATCTATAAGAAGTTGGGCTTATAAATCGGCCAAAAGAATTTGGGTAAAATTTGAACGGTCTTTTCATGAATCAACCACATTCTTAGTTTTGGTTATGTAGGGACAACCATTATATTCACAATATACAGATTATCAATCACTTATACCACTTAAGCTTATCTTCAAAACACTTTATTAATATAGAAATCATAGAAAATGGGGTATCGC
>JAJCYJ010000509.1 GCA_029262975.1 Saprospiraceae bacterium | reverse complement strand
TTGCAACCTTTTCAGCTACACGTTTGTATTCGTTCAGGTGATTTCGTGGAATGGGAAGGACGAATCCGTCTATATAATTTGTTATATTTCCCTCCTCTGTTTTATTTGGAATCTGTTTTTTCATACTGATTATTAATATTTATAAGGTTCAACAAATTTGAGACTTCGTTCAGTTTTTTGAATTTGAATTAACCATAAATAATATACCATTTTTTAATAAATTGCCGCAATAGTATCATCCTTTCTCTAAATGACATTTATAACCGAAAAAACTCATTTGTTGAACCCGAAACTATTTCTCTCAATTTTAATTTCAAATTAGTGTCAAATCAATTTTCTGTTCTTGGTTATATTTTTTGCTTTTACCCACGTGTCTTGTTATGCGGATTGCTGAGGAAGGCTGTATTCTGCCGTATCTCATATTAGTGATTCTACTTCAATTTGCGCTTCATAATCTTTAGAAACTTGGTATAGGATATGTAAGCGTCTGATTCTGCATTTGTGATATTTTGTTCATAGTATTGATGAGCCTTTTGTGGCATGTCTTTGAGCATTTTACGATATTTTCTCATTCTTGCTTTAATTATCCTCTTTTTGAAATATGGCTTGACGCTATAATTTTTTATCTGATAATTATTTGGATCACAAATGTTATTTGTAATGTACGTCCTTGATATATCGGGGTTTATAAAGTCCGTTTGTGTGAAATTGGCCTTAATAATTAATGTATCTCCTGCGGGTTGCAGATGGATCGTACTTGTGCACATAGAACTTTGGCCATTTAAAAAGTAGATTATGGAATCATTTAAATGGCCTTTGAAAATGTCCAACACATGTAATTGTGTGATATAAGATTCGGGATCATAGATTGTCCTATTTCCAACTTTTATCTGTTGAACAGTTTTCGCTAAGAGAATAATTTCGTAACTATTAATTCTACTCCATGGACTTTTTGGTGAATCGCAACTACATGCATCAAGTGATCCAGAATTCACGACAAGAGCTAGTGTGATCACTAATCTCAAAGAAAAGCTCACGAATTTCCTATGCATTTTTGGTCGTTATTTATGTTTTATCAACGGTTCTGCGCATGCGTCGTAAGATGTTCATAGTCATCATGTATGACTTCATGACGCGTTAATGAATGTTCGTTTTCTCCAGTATCTTAGTTCCAGGGTCCATTCTTTGTAACATTAAAAAAGGATGTACCGCCTGCCTGTTCGGCAGCCTGGTCGTATCGATATAGTCCACCTCCGCCACCAACCCAAAACCGACCTTCTTTATCTTCAAAAATTGTTTGTACTGCCTTGATATCGAGACCTTGTTTTTGACTGTAATTGGTAAATGATGATCCACCTTCCTGATCGGCTGACAGTTTGTAGCGATATACGCCATAGCCTTCAGAGCTAAACCAGATATCTCCTGCCTTATCTTCATAAATGATGCAAACTTCATTGTTGCCAATACTATCATTCGCAGTGTAATTAATAAAGGTTGTGCCATCAAATCGACTTACCCCTCCATGCCTTGTTCCAAACCATATATTCCCATTGCTATCTTCCATTATAATTTCAACGCTGTTATCGGTCAGTCCATCTTTTTTAGAATATTGGGTAAATGATTGGCCATTATATTGAAAGGCGCCATAACCATTTGTGCTAAACCACATATTGCCAGCCCTATCTTCCGATATAGACCACGTAGTCCCTTTAGTGATGAATTGGCCTGTCACTTCCTCAGGATAGGGGAGTTCAAAAGGCGCCCAGATTATACCGTCAAATCGAAATATGCCTGCGACTGAACCTGCCCAAATATTACTTTTGCTGTCAGCAAAAATGCTCCAGAATCGTTGTCCTCCGAAATATTGCTGATCAGTATAATTGGTAAACTGTTTTCCGCCGTCATTTTTACTTGACCAGTCGTATTTCACAACGCCCTGGTCTGTAGCGAACCATATGTTTTTCTCCAGATCTTCTGTGATGCCTGTAATTTGTTGACCATTAAATCCCTGTACATTAGAGAAATAAGAAACGCTATCTCCATCATAGTGCGCTACACCATAGTCATTAGTGCCAAACCATAGGTTTCCATTTTTGTCCTGAAATATATGTCGTATATATTCGGCTATTTTTGGATTTGTTTTTAAGGCAACCTCTGTTTCATTTGCAATATTTTCTGAGATGTTTGGTTTGTCCTTAACGCCACAGAAAGTAATAAGAACTACCGAAAATAGGAGAATATAAATTTGTGAATTCAGTATTGCCATTTACATTTAATTAAATTTTGTAATTCATTTGGATAAATATTGTGATTTCAATCATGGGGCATCGGATATTGGTTTGCACCGTCTTTGAGGTACAAGGAGATATGTTGTCATCACCTATCGTTATCTATTGTTTCTATTTTACTCCATTCAATCATTTCTGTATATAGTTTGTCTAAGCTAATTTTAAGTTCACAGATTTGATTGAAGTTCAAATTCTTTTCTTCCATTAAATATTGAATTATTAAAGCATACTTAAAGTAGGAAATATTTTGAATTGTGTCATCTTCAAGTTTGAATACAGGCACGCCAACATGGTCCTTATTTTCTTCAATCAAATATAAAGCTATTTTATTTTTTAGTAGACTATCATTTTTGAATTTTCTGGCTATGTATTCTGCATGACCTTCAAGTTTCCAATTAAGATTCCCTAATGTACTTTTAATGTAATAATTTGAATTAAAATTGGCCTGAACATTATGCATAAATTCATGTGCCAATAATGAAGTCAAGTTATATTTTCTTAACTCATAATTATTAACTTCCCAATTGAATTCTGCAAAATTATTCTTGAAATTTGGTTTGGAAGCATACATTACAGTTTTGTTTAAAAATGCATAAGCTGTAGCTCCAGCGAAAGGATATAGTTTTGGATAGAAATTATCGTCATTTAGGCAGAGTTGAATATTTAAATTCTTGTCATAAATATCTGAACTCTTAATTATCTTTATTGCATTTGCAATTATCAATTCAACTCCTTCTTCTAAATCTAGATTATGGAAAATAGTTATTTTATCGAATTGAGTTTGGTTAGCGTATGATAAATTAGGATTTAATAAGAATACTGACCAAAGAAGAAAACTGATTCCAAAAATTGAAGCTAAGCTCAATAAAATCTTTTTTAGTGGTTTTATCATCATAGTAATATTGAGTTCAAATATGCGAAATAAAAATCCTTCAAAATATTTACTTTGACTAGATACTATTTATTCACTATTAAATATCCATCTGTTCATATTAGTGAAGTCATTTGTTGAGGTTTTATAATATATAACAGTGTCGCTGTAGAACGCGTGACAACGATAGGAGGAATGCCATTCCATTCTACAACAAGTTCTGTTTTTTTTATGCCATTACAGCAATCATGTCAAATATTTTTAGTCCTATTTCTTGATTACCTATAATTTGCGAATTTTGAATAGCTTCTTTCTTGTTGATTCCCTTTGTAAATATTCGCCATGCAATTTCATCTTTAATGATTACTTCGCAGTTATGTTCTGCATCTATTTCTTTGAGTAATTCCCATTTATCGGAATATCTGAGATACCAGTTTTTTTCTGAATATCCCTTAAACGTAAATTTAATTAGCGTTCCAAATGTTCCAGTTATATTTCTATGATGATATGGCAAAGCCCTTACTGAAGTATTTAAATATGGGTAATAATATTTATCCTCTAACAGTATTTTATCCTTTCCTATTGCAAATCTGATTTGCTGCTGATGA
>JAJCYJ010000508.1 GCA_029262975.1 Saprospiraceae bacterium | reverse complement strand
GTAAGGATCGACCACTTTGGCATTTGCCGTATTTTACTGCTTCAGCTCGTCAAGGTAATCAGCCACAGACTGAATTTGTTCACCACTCAGGATGTCCTTATATGGCGTCATCAGACCCTTCCCATTTGTGATCTGATTGATACGTTCTTCCATATCAATGGTAGAAACGCTGAGATCTTTTGCATCACTAATGCCCAATTTACCATCCGCTCCATGACATATCACGCAATACTGCTTATAGATAAGTCTGCCTTTCCTGTTAGAGGCGCCAGAGGACAATGCTGGATGGGTTTCGCCCGAAGTTGCTTCTTTTTTTGGCTCTTCAGCTTTAGTCGCCGACGCCGTATCTTCGGTTTTCCCACCGCATGACAACAAGGCTACCAGCACAAAAGCAGCAAATAGTGTTACAACTAAATTCTTCATAATAGGTAATTTTCATTATTGACGATGTGCTAAACTAACAACTTTTGACAAAAAAAAGTAAGATTATATGAGATGGTGGTACAATGAAAATATTGTATGCTTATTTAGGTGCTAAAATTTGCCCGAGATAGGACACGGCCTTTATAAAATGTGCTTCTTCATTCATTTTCAGTCCTTCCTTTTTTGCGTAAGCTTTCATTATATCTGCCTCTTTCGAGGAAAAGGATTTGTAGAATTTCTTTTTCTTTAAAGACAGTCGGGCGATCTCACTATTACGGATCAAGTCATAATGAGTGCTTTGATCAAATTTGTTAATCGTTTCACGTTGACCTGAGTTAATAAGCGAAGATTCGACATGCTTTACTTCTTTCGATTTAATCAGGGTAAAGTTCTCGTCTTCATAGAGTACCTGGAATAATTCCTCCGGCCGGTCCGGGCGTACCCTCTTAAAGTGGTGTACTTCAAGGCCATAATTTACCTTGATCTCTTTGTAGAAATTAAGATCGAGATACGTATCAGTACCTTTTTCATTTGTCACGACAAACTCATTAGCGTACAAATCTATTTGAAGAGGGATGTCTTCGATAATATATCCATCATGCAAGACAAGATCTGCTGATTGTTTTTCCGGATAATAATAAGGAGTGCCATCAATATTATGATACAAACTAATGGTAGTATCAACATCATCATTACCCAAGGCGAGTGCTTTATACTTCTGCATCGCTTTTACCTCAACCGTATGTCTGATGACAGATTGGCCGGTCATAGAGTAGGTAATAAATAGGACAAGAAATGTTAATAAATGTCGCATAATTTGAAATTATAAATATATAACGAATATACTTTGAGAATGTCTTGTAGACATGAATAAAAATTGGGTCATGCCGGGATTATGTCATGTTCGATTTATTAAAATCGTCACTTTAAACTTCATCAAATTTATAGGATTGAGGTATTAACGGGCATATTTCACTTAGTTGAGTCGATAACGAAGAATGTTTTGTGATATCATCATTATTAAAGGTTCAGCAACCATATTACTGGCAACAGATGAAAAATCTATTATGAATTTAGAGATATCTTTTGCTCCCATAAAAGACGTCGTAGGTGTCTAAATACGGTAACCAGGGATTGCCATCTTTATCTAAAATATCAGAAACCACATCAGTTTTTATAATACGATAACCAATGTTAAAACGTAGCGCATTTCGTTTGCTCACTTTAAAGACGCCGAAGCAGTATAAAAATGTTAATCATAGATAGAACGTAGAGCAGATCGTTTGTTCATCTCAAAGACGCCGTAGGAGTCTAAATATGGTAGCCAAGGGGTTTTATCCCTCGGTTTAAAGTATATAGACCGTCTCCGTTGACGGCATTTTTGATAATTCAAAAATGGAGACAACTGATAACGCGAAATCACACGAATAAGCAACATCGCGAATAAAAAACCTCTAGTCTTAAGAGTGAAATCTAATGATTATCTTACCTCCTGGTTCATGGAGTTGGAATGATGTAACATACTTGAGCGATACGAAACATCAAATTAAATTGAACAAATAGTAAAAACAACTCTTACACTTCTACAAATAAGAACAGAGAGAAAATATAATTTCTGCATTTTACTCCATATAAAGATGCTGTAAAATTTCTTACTACAACATAAGCTTGCTTATTCTACTTTTATCCCGAAGGAAAATGTTCTGATTCTATTGTAAATAATTAAACATAACCTTTAACAAAAAACCAATATATATGAATTTTTTATCAAAACTATTTGGCAAAAAACAACCTCAAAATAAAATTGATGATACAACTTTAATCGAAGCTGGCGTTTGCCCCAACTGCTGGGGAAGAATGGAATATGACAATCAATTCTTCGAATATATTGAAGACCAAACCAAGTCCAATATCAACCACGATAAAACGCATCAAAAAGCTTTTGTTCAGCAATTTGTCGAGACGCACATAACTGGTATTCACCTAAAAACAGAAGGCGACAACCTTATCTGTCCTAAATGCAAAGGCAGCTACAAACATATTAATACTATAGCCAACTAGATATTATGAAAGAATACGATTTAATTGTCATCGGAGCGGGTTCTGGTGGCTTAGTAGCCGCTACTTCGGGTCATCGAAAAGGACTGAAAACTGCATTAATTGAAAAAAATAAAATCGGGGGAGAGTGCACGCATTTTGGATGTGTACCCAGTAAGGCGTTAATAAATGCTGCAAAAGCATATCATAGTTTGTCCAAAATGGATCAATTAGGAATTGAAGTGAATAAGCCTCCTATCAATTTTAAAAAAATAAT
This sequence comes from Saprospiraceae bacterium, assembly GCA_029262975.1. Lineage (GTDB taxonomy): Bacteria > Bacteroidota > Bacteroidia > Chitinophagales > Saprospiraceae > JAJRXG01. Next base: position 10,038 of record JAJCYJ010000508.1, on the reverse strand, counting down.
GGAACAAGTAGATGAGGTCGTTCAAGGAATATATGAACATGAGACACCCGATGTTTTTCAAAATATGGGAATTGATGTTTTTGTTGATAATAGTGGGGCCAAATTTTTAGACAGTCATACAATAAGCATTGGTCAAGAAAAATTGAAAGCAAAAAACTTTGTCATTTGTACCGGGTCTTCTCCAAAGGTGCCAGATATAAAAGGTATAGAAAAAGTAAGAATACTTCATAATGAAAACTTCTGGGAGCTGAGGGAGCATCCTGGGAAAGTAGTATTTATTGGTGGTGGGGTGATTTCTGTAGAGCTGGGACAATCTTTAGCAAGACTGGGATGCGAGGTGTGCATTATGGAACGAAACACGCGAATATTAAAAGTGACAGACCCTGAAATAGGTGCATATATTTCAGACCTTCTTGCTGATGAAGGAGTACAATTGGTATTTGATGCCCATGTCAAAGAATTTACAACTGATAACAAATTGCAATATGAAGAAGATGGTAAAATAAAAACCATCTCTGCTGATTATTTCTTTTTAGCTACCGGAAGAATGTCTAATACCAAAGGAATGGATTTAGAAAAAGCAGGAATTGAATTCAGCGGTAGTGGTGTTTTTACTAATGACTATCTTCAAACTTCTGAACCACATATTTATGCTTGTGGTGACGTCACTACACCACATAAATTCACCCATACTGCTTCTCATCAAGCGAATATTTGCATAGAAAATATCTTAAAATCTCAATCTAAAACAAATGATTTAAGTGTTTTGCCCTGGGCCATTTTTACGGAACCAGAAATTGGACATGTTGGCATGACAGAAAAGGAAGCAGTTGAAAAATATGGGAAAGAGCATATTCAAATTTTTAAGGTGGAAGCCACAATTGACCGATATATCACAGACAGAAAGACAGGTGGAATGATCAAGGTCATATTTGATAAGAATGACTTGGTACTTGGGGCGGAGGCGATAGGTGCTCATGCCGGGGAATGGATACAGTTATTGACTATAGTCATAAAAAATAAAATTCCAGCGGCACAAATGGCAGATACTATTTTTGCATATCCCAGTTATTCTGAAATTGTAAAAAAAGTATTCAGCAGATATTTAAGGTCAAAGTGATGTCTACCCTACTAAAAATATCAGCAATAATTGTTGCTCTAAATGAAGAGTTGTTAATCTGTCAAATAATCTCCGAATTAAAAAAGCAAAAATACCCGGGAGAAACGGAAATCATTCTGGCTGATGGAGGAAGTAGTGACCGAACTATTGAAATAGCCAAGACCCAAAATATACAAGTGGTGATTGCTTCTCAAAAAGGAAAGGCATGCCAAATAAACACCGCTTCTAAAAAAGCGCAAGGGGATATTCTTTTCTTTGTTCACGCAGACATGCAATTTCCAGATTCTATTTTTTCTTCCATTCTTAAAACCATTGAATCGGGTTACAGTGGTGGTGGATTTGCCAATGAATTTGATGTTTACAATGACAAGATCAAACGCCTGGGTACCTTTATGAATTTCAGGTTTGTGGATAAAAGAGAACAATCAGATAAAGGAATATTCTATGGAGATAATGGAATTTTTGTTTTAACTAGTGTCTTTGAAAAATTAAACGGATTTAAAGAAATTCCAATAATGGAAGATTACGACTTTTCTAAGAGACTTAACCAATATTATCGCACTTCCAAGATAAGAAATCCTAAAATCCTGGTTTCTGCCAGACGACATATCAAAGCAGGGTTTTTCAAGACGAGGATACAATGGATATTAATCAGGAAATTATTCAAATGGGGTGTATCGCCATTAGTTTTAGCAAGATGGTATAAGGATGTCAGGTAATTCATGCTCAAATAGTTATTAAAAAATATGGACGAAATGGGGGAGAAAAAGAAATCTCAAAAACAAATGGATAAAGCATTAATGGCCGAATTACAGGTAGATAAAGAAGAGTTGAAAAAGATGAAAAAGAAACTTTTGAAAGCTGAAGGTCGCCCGGAACGGGGTATTGAAACCTGGTTTAGGCTGACTTCTAAAAATCTCTATACCCGTTTGCAAATTGTAGATACCAAAGCGAACATTCTTATTACAGCCAATTCTATTATTATTTCAGTTGTACTCGGCAGTCTATACACAAGGTTAGACCAAGACCCACACTTGATATACGCTGTTGGTGGCATGGTGATGACGAATGTCCTTTCCATTGCTTTTGCCATTCTCGCTACGATACCCAGGAAACAGGACAACTCAACAGACAATAATATAGCATTAGAAAAAAACCTGATGACTTTCGATGGATTTTATAAAATGCCTCAACAGGTATATGCATCAACAGTCATGGCACTGATCGAAGATGGTAACAATCTCTATCCATCCATGATCACGGATATTCATAATTTAGGCGTCGTGTTATCACGGAAATACCGATTAATTCGAATCGCCTATTTAGTGTTTTTATATGGCGTTATTTTATCCGTTTTTGCTTTTGGTCTTTGCCATGTTCTGTTTTAAAACTGAAATCAAGACTTGAATTACAACAATCCAAACCCCAATGTTGGACTAAATAATCATGAACATAAAAAAACGATATATACTTTTATTCGGCATACTATTTATGACTGTTTTCACTTTAGGATACATTAAGTATTACAATTTAAATTTTAATGAAATAACTTTCAAAGTACTAGGATGGGTTAAAATATTGAAAGGCGAGGCAGTTGATTTGGACGAATTGAGTGCTATGAATACCCCTACAATGGAGCATCATAATTGGACAGAATTACTTAAGAGAAATGTAACTGACTCAGGTCAAGTTAATTATAAAGGATTCATCCAGGATCGCATTTTATTACAAGGTTATTTAGATGATTTAAGTGAATACAGCCCGGGAAATAATTGGACTAAAAATGAACAGTTAGCCTACTGGATAAATACCTATAATGCTTTTACCGTAAAGCTAATTATTGATAATTATCCTCTAAAAAGCATTAAATATATTGGAGATGGCTTGCCCATGATAGGTTCTTCCTGGGACATTAAATTCTTTAAAATCGGAAATGTAGATTTTGATTTAAACACGATTGAGCATGACATACTGAGAAGAAAATTCAGTGATCCCCGTATTCATTTTGCCATTAACTGTGCTTCCTTTTCATGCCCAAAATTGAGAAATGAGGCATACATCGCTACGAAGTTAGAGGCACAATTAGAAGCCCAAGCGGTTGATTTTATGAACACCCCCGATAAAAACGTCATTACCGATACAGAAACCAAAATATCCAAAGTATTTGATTGGTTTCAAAGTGATTTTATAAAAAACTCCACGTTGTTAGAGTTTATAAAAAGATATAATCCGTCGCTCAATGAAGCAAATAAGGTGGAGTATATGGATTACAATTGGGCGATAAATGAAGGGTGATGATGAGAATATTCAATTTTTAAGGCCTGCAAATTAGCAAGGATCTTTTATCCTGATTGTGATAGACATGTTTTTGGTTTTGCAAGTACTATTGCTTATTGAAGAGCACATATTAGCACTGCTTTTCTAATTCAAGAATAAATAGATGTCCTTTTAATAGCAAGAAACGAGGCGATGATATGAATTTGAGATTGTAACGCTCGAATAGCGCCTCGTTAAGTCTGTTCATCCATGACATCGTCTGTTACATATATGAAACCTTATGCCACCAAGGCAGTAGATATATAGGCTCTACAGCCACGAGCATCTGCAGGATAAAGAAGGGTAATTTCCCCAACATTCAAATATATAGGTATATCTGGTGTTTCGCCTTTTATCCTTCATTTTTACCCCCTCCTGAACCAAACAATACAAACAGAAATCCAACCAGAAAAATCGCTACAGTCCCAAACACAACCGTTAGATAGGTATGAAACTGATTGCCAATAGCATCAGGACCTAAAAAGACATTGGAAAGACTTAACCAAAGGATGACGATCAAGCCGGCGATTACTCCAACTAAGGCCCCTACTACATTTTTACGCTTAGAGAAAATAGCCAAAAGAAAAAGTCCGAGCATCCCACCACTAAAAATAGAAGCTAACTTCCACCAGGCGTCAAGGGCACTTTTAACATTGATCATCGCAATGGCTATACCTATTCCAATTATGCTGATGATCGCCGATGAAATATAAAGTACCCGCATTCCTTCTTTATCAGATGCGGTCTTCTTAAAATATTTGTTGTAATAGTCCGTAAGGAAAACGGTGGCAGAGCTATTGAAACTGGTAGAAATAGTACTCATACCCGCTGCAAAAATAGATGCCACCAACAGACCGCTCAATCCTGTCGGTAATACGTTCACAATAAAATAAGGAAACACTCTATCACTTCTTGTAACATCTTGAAGTTCTATAGGCAAGGTAGCCGCGGAATCATAATAAGCAAAAAGTGCCGTACCAATAAAAAGGAAAAGTGCTGACACAGGTACATACATCAGACCGCCTATTAATGCTGAACGTTGGGCATCTTTTTCAGTCTTTGATGCCATATAGCGTTGCACATAATTCTGGTCGATCCCGTAGTTTTGAAGATTTATAAATATGCCATAAACCAAAACGACCCAAAAAGTAGGTTGGGACAAGTCCATATCAAAACTTCCCAATCCAAATTTTTCATTTTCGATCGCGATTGCAAATATCTGCCCCGGCCCTTCCGGCATTGCGAAGAGTATGTATACAACGCATGCTAATGCTCCCGCTATTAGAATAATACCTTGTATGGCATCTGTCCAAAGCACGGCGGATATACCGCCCAACATAGAATATATAGCCACCACGAGACCCGCAAAAACTATGATTGTGGCAATGTCCCAACCTGTAACAGCATTTAAGGTTAGCGCAAGCAGGTACAAAATGGTACCAATCCGCATCAATTGGGTCAAAAGATAGCAAAGGGAAACATAAATTCTGGCCCACGATCCGAAACGCTCTTCCATAAAAGTGTATGCCGAAGGGCTGTTTATTTTTCGGTACAGGGGAACAAAATACTTTGCAGCAATTATAGAAGTAATGGGTAAAGACAAACTAAATACAAAGGCATTCCAATTTGACTGAAAGGCATTACCAGGTAGCGCGAGATAACTTATGCTGCTGACAAAGGTTGCAAATATGGACATGGTCACTACCCAACCCGGGATGTCCTTATTACCAATCGTATACGAAGAAGACGTTCTGTTCTTTTTGAAAAAGGAACCCCCAAAGATGGCTATTCCAATTATATAAGCTAAAAAAACAAGGATATCAATGGTATTCATTCTGCTTCGTTGTGGTCGCTATGCTGTCAAGATTTTACTTAATTATACGCTCATTCGTGGCAATTGACAATTTTAAACTTTCCCTTCCCCTTCCCTCATCTTGTAGTTGAAATGTTTGAAATTTAGTTGTGACCCTTTAGGGCCAGGACACAACAATAAAAGTTCAATATTTGAGCGTGTAGTTGCTACATAATTTTATAATTTTTTTAAGTCTGAATTACAACGGCATATTTTTCAAGTTCGATTGAATGCGTTCCAAACGATTAGAAATTTCAATCATTTCCTTTTGCAAGAAAGGCTTTAGAGGAGGTGCCATATAGTTTTTGCATAAACCCAAAAGCGACGCTGTTCCTTTTATTCCCTTCATGTAACTGGAATTATATTTACCGACTGTATATAAAAGCGAGGCAATTTCTAAAATTTGTTTTTGTAATATTTTTATAGTTTCAAAATCGGTTGCCTTAGCAGCCTCGTACATTTTTACATAGAGTTTTGGAAAGAGATTGGCCCCACCATTAACACCACCACTGGCTCCCATCATAACTGTTTCAGCTAATATTTCTTCAGGGCCTGCGAAGAGCGCAAAATTCTCTCTATTTAAAGCCTCTTTTAAGGCATGAAAATATTCGATATCCGCTGAGCTGTCTTTCAAACCGATTATATTAGGATGTTCCGATAGTCGAACTGCCGTCTCCACAGTCATTGAAATCTTTGTCATAGCAGGGAAGTTGTACAAGAATATCGGAAGCTTGGAGCGTTCGGCAAGATCCCAATAATATTCACTTAATTCTTCCTGTCCCAAATGAAAATAATACGGTGGCGCTGCTACTACCGCTGCAGCTCCTACATCAAAAGCCAACGAAGTCAAATTCAGGCTTTCCTCTAACGATGTATCGGTGATACCTACTAAAAGCGGAATTCTATTATTTACATGTTTTGCAGTTTGTTCTATTAACGCCCTTCTGGTCTGATAACTCAAACTCGTCGATTCACCGGTTGTACCTAGGATGAATATTCCATGTACGCCACCATCGATCATATGATCCACTAATTTTTTAACTCCATCATTATCAATTTTCCAATTGGACAATAATGGCGTTAACATAGGAGGAATAATACCTTTGAACTTTTGTGTCACTATTTGCTTTTTAAATTATAATTTGCCTGGGTCAATTACAACGTGCTTTACAGACTGTCGCAAATAGGTGTATGTAATATGCACAAGACCGTCTGATGCCTGGATAACTGCTGGATAGGAATAGCCAGACTCGGCAGGTTTGTTTTCGAGTGTCAGTACAGGTTTCCAATTCTGCCCGTCATCGGATATTGCCACATTCAGCATATTTCTATTTTTGGGCTCTTCACCCTGTTTGGTTGTATGATTATAAACAAGGAGCTGTCTGCCATCTGATAAGGTTATGGCATCAGTTCCTGAATTTGGATTGGGAAGTTGGGTCGCTGTCATTTTACTCCAGGTCTTCCCTTTGTCTTCTGACCAACTCTCAGCTATTACATTTTGTCGGGTCCTGCATAGCACCTGCATTTGTCCATTAGCATAAGTAAGTATGCTAGGTTGGATGGCGTCAAATTCCTTTCCGTCATTGATAGGCCCCACTACTTCCCATGTCTCGCCATTATCTTTTGTTATTTCAAAGTGTACCATCCAATCGACATCACTATCTTCGAGCAAATATTCTGTGCTTGAAGGACAGATTATAGTTCCATCTTCTAATTGAATTGGTTTATTTTTTACGGGGCCTAATAGATGTCCGATTTTCTTATCAGATCCCAATTTTTCAGGTTTTGACCATGTCTTACCATCGTCAGTTGAAGTCATCAGCATGCCCCACCAGGTTCTTGGATCCGGGCCTACTTTATAGAACAACATCAGCGGTTCCGTTGCCGGTTGAAAAAGTACAGGATTCCAGGTGGGATATTGAGTTGTATCACCTTCAACTCCATTCGCTACTTCTTCCGGCCATGACCAGTTTCCATCAACTAGCCTGGACACTCTAATTCCGACATCCCGATTCTTTTCGTGCGTGCCTGCAAAAAAAGCAGCCACCATACCTGAAGGAGTTTCGACTATGGTAGAGGCATGACATTCCGGGGTTGGCTTGTTATCTAAAGGATATAACAATTCACCGCTGATGTAGGCACCTTCCCCGGGTCCTGATAGAGGAGGCAGATTGTAGTTCCCGGTAATATCTACGGAGCTTCTATTTTCTACCCCGGTTATATTTTTTTCTGTTTTCTCTTTACAAGAGAGCAATATAAGCGCTACAATTGGAAGTAAATATATCATGCGTTTCATAGTAGTTTCTAATATTTTATCAATGTGCTAGTACTAATTTAATTTATCGGATGCTGCCGCTTCACTAATTGATCCAGCAAGGTACTTATACTGTTTTAACTATAGCATGAAAGACTTAAGCTCTTCAGCTGCCTTAACTGCAAATGAGTACTCTGCTAATATACCAGTATTCCTTAAATTTAGTAAGCCAATGAAGATAGAGTGACCTGCCTCCATCTGTTATTCAGCATGCACTCTTTAGAGCTTCAGGACACACGGTGCAATTCATTTCTTAGCGATAGAATAACACCATAGATGTGAAAGCTTTGTTGCCAGGGTAGAAAGAATATCCCCTGGTTAAAAAAGAGGTAATTGAAAAGGGTGTCGGTATTTTTTCTTCTAAAAATAATGATGATTACTTGAGCAACGAAATTCTAAACTAACCCGATCTGGAAAAGAACATTTGCCTGATTTTTTCGAAAGTGTCGATCTGAACTTGATAAATTGTGATAAACTGTCGCTCCTACAAAGCTCATATTTCTATCCTTATGAAACCAGGGTTTAAAGACCCTGGCTGATATGAGTTGCCTCGCTGGGGCTATTTAATCGATTAACTTTCAATATATCTCTTGTAAAAAGTCCTGTAAGGACGATATATCTTAGCCAGGGGTAGAACGAAGTGCCCCCCCTGGTGAAAAACGAAGTAATTGAAAGGAATTGGCGGCATTTTTCCTTGTCCGACGAAGCTATCTTTGATCGCCGAAGTATCACGACGGAGATAGCGAAGGAGAGGTGCTTCTAGCAAAAATGGTGACAACTTGAAAAACGAAATTCTAAACTAACCCAATCAGGAAAAGAACATTTGCCTGATTCTTTCGAAAGTGTCGATCTGAACTTGATAAATTGTGATAAACTGTCGCTCCTACAAAGCTCATATTTCTATCCTTATGAAACCAGGGTTTAAAGACCCTGGCTGATATGAGTTGCCTCGCTGGGGATATTCAAAAGATGAATTTTCAATATATTTCTTGTAAAAAGTCCTGTAAGGACGATATATCTTAGCCAGGGGTAGAACGAAGTGGCACCCCTGGTGAAAAACGAAGTAATTGAAAGGAGTTGGCGGCATTTTTCCTTGTCCGACGAAGCTATCTTTGATCGCCGAAGTATCACGACAGAGATAGCGAAGGAGAGGTGCTTCTAGCAAAAATGGTGACAACTCGAAAACGGAACTCTGAAATGCAACAAATTAATCAATCATTGCAGGCGTATGATTTGGATCGATCAAGATAAGATTATAGAAAAACGGGAGAAAAAGAAAATAAAAAAACCTGATCACGAAAAGCATCCAAATGGTCTGCCTCATATTATACAATCCATCATTTTAGAAAAAGTAGGAAAATCTTGCAAAATGCTATGGTAAAAGTTGGTATCAAACGTCGGATAACATTGCACTGTTTGAGACATTCGTATGCCACGCACATAACCCGGATGATGCAATGGGAAATCTATTACGAACTGAATTAGATTCAAAATAAGTCACCTCCGCAAATTTTGATTCTCAAAATGATGATACCATTTCTGCGCGTCAAAATTGACGTGGGGCACCTTATTTCATTGCTCTTTCAGCTCTCATTACGAAATCCCATCGCTTCATCCGGGTTTGACCCAAAGAGGCGTTAATATTCAATATATACAAGAAATTTTAGGACATGAAAGTCCAAAGACTACGATGCTGTATACTCATTTGAGTGGAAAAGACATAAGAAATATACAAAGTCCATTAGATGATCTTAATATTTTAATATTCGGGATAAAAGTTACTGATAACATGACATTTTGTATATTAATCAGTAATATATTAGCTGCTATAACATGTTGTGCTTCATTATGGCCAAACAATAAACCAATGATAAATTTCTTTAGTAAATTTAGACTAAATTTACTTTCAGTAGGTAAATATGGAAAATATTTAAAGTATGCAATAGGTGAGATTTTATTGGTCGTAATAGGAATTTTGATCGCTTTATCTATTAATAATTGGAATGAAAAACATAAACAAACTGAATATCAGATAGCTCAATTATCCAACTTAAGTACCGAAATAGTTTCTATGAAAGAATTTCTAAACACTCAAATAGGCTATTTTGAACTAGCCAAAGTTGGCAATCAAGCTATTTTAAAGGTAATGGAATCTGACAATCCGATGTCGATTAGTCGCGACTCTATAAATAGTCTAATCAATTCTGCATTAGATACCGATTTGGTAACCAGTGAGAGACTTAGCTTAAAAACAAAAGTTGATTTTAAACTACTGCCCGAAGAATCACAAAGTGATCTCGAAAACCATTTATTAGATTGGCGGCATTTTGCAGAAAGAATCGGTGCGGATTTCCAGTTAATTGAAGACAATAGAGAGGATGACCTACAAAGAGCGATGATTAACAAAGGAATACCCGGATGGCAAGTACTTTTCCG
>JAJCYJ010000507.1 GCA_029262975.1 Saprospiraceae bacterium | reverse complement strand
CAAGTTCGATTCCAAGAAGTATTTTTTCTTCTTTTTCATTTTCGCCCCATAGTACGATTTTGGTCTTCATAGCACAGTATTTACTCAGTCATCTAAATTCTAATAGCTTGAGAGAATACTTTTATAAAAAGTTTTCTCCAGATATCATTTACATTCTTATTGTTCACACTCAGACATATACCTGAGATCTAACAATATTATTTCTTACAAGGTATTCGGCAATCTGCACACTATTAGTTGCAGCTCCTTTGCGAAGATTGTCTGATACGATCCATAGGTTCAAGCCATTTGGTATCGATTCATCCTTTCTTATTCTTCCCACAAATACGTCATCTTTATGTTTGGCTGCCTTTGGCATAGGATATTCATTATTTTTAAGATTATCCTGTACCACAATTCCGTCTGCGTTTTCTAATATTGACCTAACTTCATTCATATCAAATTCACGTTCAAATTCAATATTTACTGATTCTGAATGTCCTCCATGAACCGGTATGCGCACTGCGGTGGCCGTAATTTGAATCTGAGGTGCTCGAAGTATTTTTCTGGTTTCATGTACCAGTTTCATTTCTTCTTTCGTGTAACCATTCTCTAAAAAGATATCACAATGGGGAATACAATTCTCAAATATTGGATGAGGGTAGGCCTGCATGCCAACGAGTGGCCTACCATCTCGTTCCGCTTCGTACTGATTAACTGCCTTCACCCCCGTTCCGGTGAAAGACTGGTATGTAGAAATGACCAATCTTTTAATTCCATACACTTTGTGCAGTGGATTAAGTGCAACAACCATTTGTATGGTACTGCAATTTGGATTAGCAATTATCTTCTTATCCGAGGTCAGAATATCTGCGTTTATTTCAGGAACAATAAGTGGTTTGTCTTCGTCCATTCTCCATGCGGAACTGTTATCTACAACAAAGGTTCCAACTGCTGCAAATTTCGGAGCCCATTCTAATGATACAGACCCTCCAGCTGAGAATAAGGCTATATCGGGTCTGGATCTAACACCTTCTTCCAGAGATTTAACCGGATAATTCTTCCCGTTATATACTATGTTCTTACCAACTGATTTAGACGATGCAACAGGTATCAATTCAGAAATTTCAAAATTTCTTTCTCTTAAGACTTCCAGCATGACTCCTCCTACGAGACCTGTTACTCCTATTACAGCTACTTTCATTTTCTACTTCTATTATAATAATAATCGTTTTATCTATCCCAAACGCGCGCCATACTCGTGCAAAAAATACACCATTAATCTTAGATAGACACAAAGGCGTACATTTCAGCTATCTTGATATAAATTTAATCTAAATTGTACAGTGGCTAAAAAGCTGAGATGTGTAAACAAAAGTGGTTCATATTTTTCTTTATAACAAGCATCTGTATAGCTAAGGGGCAAATAGTAGATGACTTTTCTGATTTATCCCATGATTTGAGCACATTTTGGCTTGGAGATCGCAGTGATTTTGAAATTCTCCCCGGAAAGTTACTGGGTTTGATAGGATCTTCAAAAGGAATCTCTTCCCTGTATACCATCAGCCAATGGCAAGATGATCAGGAATGGGAGATGTACTTTCAATTAGATTTTGACCCATCAGCCAATAATCGTCTTGAAATTTATTTGTGGTCTGATAATCCTAACTTATCTGAAGGTACAGGTGTACTGGTTCGAATCGGAGAAAATGGAAATCAGGATGCGCTTACAATGTATTTTCAAGAAAATGGGCAAAGAATAGAACTTGGCAGAGGAACTTTGGGCCTGGCAGGAAGAGGTCCACTGACATTTAGATTAAGAGCTAGTATCCTGGGAGAAAATATTCTGCTCGATGCCGATCAGACGGGAGGCATGTGCTTTGAAAAAGAACTTGATCTCCCAGTATCCCAATTACTCAAGGGATCTGAATTCTACTTTGGCTGGACTTGTATCTATACACCCTCACGAAAAAATTTATTCTTTTTCGATGATGTATATGTAGGTTCAAAACGCAAGGATTTAATGTCACCTGTAATATCCAACATCACAACCGATGTACAGAATGTAATATTGACTCTTGACGAACCCATTGATCCTCTTTCTCTAAATAACACCATCTTTTCTTTGCTTCCAAATCCAGGAAACTTAGATATAAGTCTTGATAAAAACGAATTAACACTATCGAGTTCGGGTGGTTTTGATCACACTACCGAATACCATTTGGGCATATCCGGTCTTTCAGATTTTTCGGGAAACATGGTCGATACGGTGATTTTATTTGTTGTCCCGGTGCGTCCCCTGCCTGGTTCGATATTAATAAATGAAGTGCTGTTCAATCCTTTCAATTTCACTTCTGACTTTATCGAATTGTATAATAATTCTGATGGATATTTAGATATCAATAATATCACTTTGTCTAATGAAAGAAATGGAGATCAAATTATTCTGGATCATATTCCAATAATAGATAAAGGCGAGTATGTGGTTCTGACCGAAAGTCGAAAAGGTATAATAAATCAATATCCCTCGCATGCTGAAAGTCAAATCTTTGAAATTGATCTACCCGGTCTTAATAGTAGCGATGGTAATATTAGTTTAGCTCTGGACGGAATCATACTCGATGAATTTGACTATGACGAAGACTTCCATCATCCATTAATCGATAATATAAAAGGAATAAGTCTCGAGAGAATCTCATTTATTGTGCCTACAAATGATCCTCAAAACTGGACTTCAGCTTTACCTTCCTCTGGTTATGGCACTCCGGGTCTACCGAATAGTATAATTGGAAAAGTAAAATCTCAAGACAACCTAATCAGTCTTGAAGACACCGTATTCTCCCCAAATAGTGACGGAGATAAGGATGAGTTGGTCATCACCTACAATTTAAATGCGAAGGGTTACATAGGGACCTTCGAAGTATATAATGATCGCGGAAAATTAATCAGGGAAATTGTCAAAAATGAAATTTTATCCTCTTCTGGAAAGATAAGCTGGGATGGACGTAACCAAAATGGTAAACTTGCTCCATTGGGTATTTATATCATTCATGCGCATCTGTTTAATTTGGATGGAGACCGATTTCAAAAGAAGTTAAGCTGCGGACTCGGTGACTTCTTAAACTGATACGTGCCCTCTACTAATCTTTCTAAATTGCATTTAAAGCTTCATGGGTTAAGGACAAAATCTTCTTAACCTGATCCATATCCGGAGCCTGGGCGTAAACACGAAGTACAGGCTCTGTACCGGAAGGTCTGATCATGACCCACTTATCACCGGGAAGGAAATATTTATGCCCATCAAGATTCTCATAACGAAGGACTTCCATATCTCCTATTTTCTTAATTCCTCCCTGGTTACAATGACTGATGATCGATTGCTTTTTGACTTCAGTAAGATGTAGGTCATCTCTACTGAAATCAAACGGTCCTACGATATCATAGATGTCCTGCATCAGTTGCTTCAGTGATTTCCCTGTTACTGCCATAAATTCCATAATAACAAGACCTATCCATACGCCATCTCGTTCAGGTATATGACCTGCCACGGCCAAGCCTCCAGATTCTTCACCACCGACGAGGACCTCTTCTTTTTGCATGATTTCAGCAATGTACTTAAAGCCAATTTTGGTCACTTCTATAGTAAGACCATAGTGCTGAGCGAGTTTTTCCATCTTGTCGCTAACGGAAAATGTTACAATTACCTTCCCTTTAAGTTTTTTATACTGATGCATATACATCAGCAATAGAAGTAAAATATGATGTGCGTCCACAAATCGCCCATCCTCATCAAATAATCCAATTCGGTCCGCATCGCCATCATTCGCAAGGCCTAAATTGTAATCGGGGTCTTGTGCAAGAAATGCGCCGATCTCAGGCAGGTTTCGCAGGATTGGTTCGGGAGCCCTGCCCATAAATGATGGATTATAATCACAGTGTATCAAGTGCGCATTATCGAAAAGTCTTCTGATTACATTCTGTCCTGCACCATACATAGCGTCATAGGCCAACTTTACATTTTTGCGTATGATATCTAGGTCAAAATTAGCTTCGACATGATCCAAATATATTTGCTCAAAATCAAGATATTCAATCTTTCCTTCATCTTTTAGTGTCGACAAGGTCTTGACTGAACCTAAAGGATTATCAGGAATAATGGATTCAACTTCGGAAATTTCACTTGGTATAGAAGGTCCCCCAAAGGAAGATTTCAGCTTGTATCCATTATAACTGGGTGGGTTATGACTAGCTGTAATTACTATACCCATGTCAGAGGATGTTTTCACGACGGCCAGTGAAACCATAGGTGTGCTCACAAATGAATCAGACAAAACAACCTTAATCCCGAGATGCCCTAATACCTCAGCAGTAACTTCGCTGAACATCTTTCCTGCAAATCTACAGTCATACCCTATGACTGCCTTGCTCATTTTTTTTGATATCATCCACCTACCTGTGGCTTCTGCTACTCTTTTGAGATTATCGACGGTATACTCCTTGGCGATAATCGCTCTCCATCCGTCCGTCCCAAATTTGATTTTATACATATTACAAATATCTTTAATATATTAGCAGTTCATTTACAGTTTCTTCTATTAATAAAAATGATGCACTATAAACAAAACTCAACAAAAGCCAAATCTCTCATTGACAATTATCGCCATAAAGGATTACGTCAAAATCTGGTTACTACATTACGAAGAAAAGGAATTCAAGACGAAAAAGTACTACATGCCATCTCAATTATTCCAAGACATTTTATGCTTGACAAAGCATTTGCTGATTGGGCATACAGAGACATGGCTTTTCCGATAGATGCAGAACAGACAATTTCGATGCCATATACTGTTGCGTTGCAGTCACAATTATTATCTATCGATCCTGAAGATAAAGTTCTTGAAGTAGGAACAGGATCTGGATACCAGGCTGCTGTCCTATTTCATATGGGTGCCAAAGTCTACACAATCGAAAGACAACGAAAACTATTTGATAAAACAAGTGATCTCCTTGTAGACATGAAGATGCAGGGTATTCGAACCTTATATGGAGACGGATATGAAGGAGCACCGCGGTTCGCCCCATTTGACAAAATAGTTGTAACAGCAGGTGCTTCGGTTTTTCCTGATAAGTTACTTGAACAGCTCAAAATAGGAGGTATTATGGTGATTCCATCTGGCAATAGTCAAAAGCAAGTGATGATGCGTTACATAAAACTAGCAATAGGTTCTTGCAAAAAAGAAAACCATGGTCCTTGTGCTTTTGTTCCTATGTTAGGAGGAGTCGAATAATAGTTTTAAAGTTTTTCATTTTTCAATCCTTCTCTGACTTAAATAAAAAAGTCCAAATATGACTTTAAGACGAGTCATCAAGATGAAAATATAATATTATTCGCCTCAAATCGATTAAATCAAATTACCGCTAATTCATCACATCATAACCCGTGTGCATATTTTTAGGATATTATGGAATTTATTGTCATAAATTCGCGCCGTGAATACAATGGATACAAATACTATTCTAACCAATCAATTCAGGCGACTCAGGACCGAAAGGTCCTAAAATTATCTCCCCGGAAGATAGCACCT
>JAJCYJ010000506.1 GCA_029262975.1 Saprospiraceae bacterium | reverse complement strand
TATTCTCTTGCGCGTATCCAAGCATTATGGGATGGACAAGGTGATATATTTGATCACACTATCGTATTTTTAAAATACCCTGTAGAGCAAATTCTTGAGGATAACAAAGGATCAATTAAAATAACGGATGTAAAGAATTACGAAAATAATCACTACGGATTTGGTTTAAGAATTTTGCCGGGAAACGAGTTAAGGATAATGTTATCCTTCGACAAGAACGCTTTATCACAAGACTGGATTCAGCGGATCAAATCGCATATCCTGTCCGCCATCAAAAGTCTTATTTCTGAACCTGGCATGATGATTAGTCAGTTGAGTATCATGCCGGAAGATGAGCGTCGACTTCTTCTTTCTGAATTTAGTGAGACCAAAGCGGAGAAAAGGCCGACCGATCATATTTTGGATTTGATCGAAGCGCAGGTTGAACTAAATCCTGATAGCCCTGCAGTTATATTTAATGACATTGAAGTAACATATCGTCACCTGAATGAAAAGGCTAATCAATTAGGCAATTATCTGATTGAGCAATACGACATTAAGCCAGATGACATTATAGCCATTCAAATAGAACGAAGTGAATGGATGATCATTGGTATTCTTGGTATTATGAAATCAGGTGGAGCATATCTACCTATTGATCCAGGATGTCCCGAAAGTAGAATGAAATATATGTTAGAAAATAGTCAAGCTAAAGTATTGCTGACTGATGATTCTATATTTTATTCGGCTATGATGACTTATGGTGGATCAATACCTGTATTACCCATCAGTGCCATGATAGAAGGTCCTGCCAGTAAGCCCGAATGTGTAATTAGCAAGGACCAACTAGCTTATATAATTTACACTTCCGGATCTACTGGACAGCCTAAAGGAGTCATGGTCGAGCATGGCAATTTGGCTGTCTCAATTGCTTCGCGATTACAATATTATCCTGATAAAGTTAAGAGCTTCTTACTCCTTTCGTCATTTACTTTTGATAGTTCTGTAGCCGGGATATTTTGGACATTGAGTACAGGAGGTGCCTTGAACATTATAGAATCAAATTTCAATCAGGATATCACCGGTCTTATTAATACGATAGAAGTAAATCGGGTTTCTCACCTCATAACCCTACCGTCATTTTATGCTCTATTATTGAACGCTGCCAAAACCGAGAACTTTAAACATCTTGAGGTGGTGGTAGTGGCTGGAGAGAGTTGTCCTACAAACTTGGTAGAGAGACATTTTCAACACTTGACGGATGTAAAACTATATAATGAATATGGACCTACAGAAGGAACAGTTTGGGCCAGTGTATTCGAATGTAAGCAGGACGATGACTATAGCGTAGTACCTATTGGCAGACCTATTCCTTATGAAAAATCATACATACTAGATAAAGATTTGGCTCCAGTCCCAATAGGCATCACGGGCCAACTATGTATTAGTGGAAAAAATGTAACAAGAGGGTATTTGAACAACCCATCTCTTACAGACTTGACTTTTGTACCAAGTCCTTTTGAAACTGGTGAGCGTCTTTATAAAACTGGTGACCTTGCGCGCTGGTTACCCGATGGGAATATAGAATTCCTGGGGCGTATTGACCATCAACTAAAAATCAGAGGATACAGAATAGAAGCTGGTGAGATTGAGCATGAACTTTTACAACATCCCACAATTAAAAGTTGTGCTGTGATTGGAAAAGTATTGGACAAAAGCACTGAACTCGTTGCTTACCTGGTGAGTGAATCTGATTCCATTCCTGAGATTACGATATTACGTGATTTCCTGAATGAGCGGTTACCGGACTATATGATTCCTGCCTACTTTGTAGAATTGGATAAATTTCCAATAACCAGTACAGGGAAAATTGATCGTAAAGCGCTACCAGACCCAGAAGGTTTGGGCATTGCTTCCGGTGAAATTTATGTTCCACCTGGCAATCCTGTAGAGAAAGTATTAGTAACGCTTTGGGAAGAATTATTAAAAAGAGATAAAATTGGTATCCATGATAATTTTTTCAGTTTGGGTGGACACAGCCTTAGAGCAATACGTCTTGTCTCTCTGATTCAACAACAATTACAATCGGAAATTAATATCAGCGAAATCTTCGCCCATCCAACCATTGCGAGTTTGGCACTCCTGGTCCAAAGTAAAGATGAATTTCTATATGAAGGTATCAATGCAATTAACAGTCAATCAGATTATGCTCTTTCCCATGCGCAACGACGTCTTTGGGTCCTTGATCAATTAGAAGAAAATCAGATAGCTTATAATATTCCAGCGGCCATAAAACTGGAAGGAAAATTAGATAAAGAAGCATTGCAATCTTCTTTTAATGAGTTGGTCAATCGTCATGAAAGTCTCCGTACAGTATTTGTATTAAGTGATGGTACTCCCCGTCAGGTAATAATGCCTAAAGATAATTTCAAAGTTATATTCAGTGATTGGCCAAAAGAGAAAAACCTCTTGGAGGAATTCTCTGAATATATTTTGAGTATCGCGCATACTCCCTTTGATTTAACGGATGGGCCACTTTTGAAAGTTGATGTAATATGTCTGAAGGATGAGGAGTATGTCATGCTTTTGAACATGCACCATATTATTTCGGATGGTTGGTCTATCGAAGTGTTAGCCAGGGAGTTGAGCATTCTGTACAATGCATTCTGTAAGGGGGAGTTAAATCCACTCAAGCCTTTACGCATTCAATATAAAGATTATGCCGACTGGCAAAATGGAATGCTCGAAAATGATACAGAGTTGGATGCCCTAAGGACTTATTGGCACAATAAATTAATTCCAAATGATGGAATTATTCCTACGCTTAACATTCCTTCTGATTTCTCTCGCCCTGCCGTGAAGACTTACAATGGAGCAAGTCTTACGACAACTTTTAATACAGATCTTTTACATAAATTAGAAAGCCTTAGTAATACACTCGGGGCTACTCTATTCATGACTGTGACTGCTTTAGTCAAAGTATTGTTGTATCGATATACTGGACAAAATGATATTTTAATTGGGTCACCTTCTGCGGGTAGAAACCATGCGGATTTGGAAGATCAGATTGGATTTTACATCAATACATTAGTACTGCAAGATGAAGTCAGCGGGACAAGTGATTTTTCTAACTTTTTAAGCCAGGTAAAACAAACTTGTATTGACGCTTTTAAAAGAGAATTATATCCATTTGATCAGTTAATAGAAGAACTGAATTTGACAAGAGATATGAGCCGGTCTCCTTTATTTGACGTGATGCTCGTACTTCAGAACAATGAGCAAGCGAACTTGGATTTGGATGATCTTAAAATATCCATAGAGCGTACTTCCTGGAATATAAGCAAGTTTGATTTAACCTTTAACTTCTCAACTGATCTCAATGGTCTGAGTCTGACTATTGACTATAATACGGATTTATTTAAACAAGATCGTATCGAACGATTGTGTACACATTTAGAATGTCTGATGGAAAGTGTGATTGACGCCCCTTCACAATCATCTTTGGACGAATTAGATATTCTACCTAAATCTGAACGACAATTAATCCTTCAAGATTTCAATGATACTACCGTCGATTTTCCAGCGCAAAAGACGATTATAGATTTATTTGAAGAACAAGTTGAAAAAACACCTGAACATATTGCTGTTGTATTTGAAGGCACTCAGTTAACTTATCGTGAGCTAAATGAAAAAGCGAATCAAGTAGGTCATCATCTGACAAACCATTACAGAATACAAGCTGATGATATTGTTGGATTACAGATCACACGGAGTGAATGGATGGTGATTGCAATATTTGGTGTGATGAAAGCTGGAGGAGCATATCTCCCTGTGGCACATGATTGCCCTAAGGCGAGGATAAAATATATGCTTGATGACAGTGCTGCTAAATTGCTCATTACAGACAATGTGACTTATAATGATGCGCTTGATTTAAATGAACAGTTGCCAGTAGTTGCAATTGAACAAATTAGTCACGCGAACACTCATAATCCGAATACTGCATTAAATGCCCGCAACTTAGCTTATGTAATTTATACATCAGGATCGACTGGGAAGCCTAAAGGTGTGATGATTGAACACCAAAGTTTGGTAAATCGACTCAATTGGATGCAAAATGCATATCCAATCTCTGACGCTGATTGCATTTTACAAAAGACTACCTACACATTTGACGTATCTGTATGGGAGCTTGTCTGGTGGTCCTTACAAGGAGCAAAAGTCGTAATGCTCGAACCGGGTGGAGAACAGGAGCCGGTAAAAATTATAGACGCGATAGAAAAGTATAAAGTTACGACGATGCATTTTGTTCCATCGATGTTAACTGCTTTTTTGGAATACTTAAAAGAGAATTCACTTTCAAAACGAGTACGATCACTGCGACAGGTCTTTGCGAGTGGTGAGGCACTGACACCGGGACAGGTATTGTCTTTTAATGAATTAATGACTCACGATGAAATAGGTCTTTATAATCTTTATGGCCCAACAGAAGCGAGCATCGATGTTTCCTATTTTGATTGTAGCCAAGTAACTACCATTAGACCTATTCCAATTGGAAGACCTATTGATAATACTCAGCTCTATGTATTAGATAAAAAATTGGAAATACTGCCAGTAGGAATTCCAGGGGAGTTACTAATAGGAGGAAACGGATTAGCACGTGGTTATCTGAACAATGAAACACTCACGGAAGAAAAATTCATTGCTCACCCATTTATAGAAGGAGAACGTCTGTATAAGACCGGAGACCTGGCGCGCTGGTTACCTGATGGCAATTTAGAATTTTTAGGTAGAATTGACTACCAATTAAAAATCAGGGGATATCGAATAGAAGCGAGGGAGATAGAAGGAGCATTATTGCTTCATCCAACCATTCAAGAATGTGTGGTGATCGGTCAGGAACTGGAGAATGGTAAAGAGCTTGTTGCTTATCTGGTCACTAAATCCGGAGATGACTTGGATGTAAAGACCCTGCGCAATTATTTAAGCAAAAGTTTGCCAGAATATATGATTCCGGCCTACTTCGTTGCAT
>JAJCYJ010000505.1 GCA_029262975.1 Saprospiraceae bacterium | reverse complement strand
TGAGTTAGTCAGAATAAAAATTGAAAATGCAAAATGAATGAAATACAAGGAAAGAATAAAAGAATTCGTGAGAAATACTGAAGGGAATCTAAATGCACAGTGGACTGACGATATGACTCCATATAGTGAATTATCTGCGATGACAGAAGATTTTATACACCGAAAATCAATTGAAGGAAGAATTGCATCTCTATTTATCTATCATCAATTATGCATAGAAATGATGAAACAACTAATTAACTATTGCAACTTTCACGAGCTGATCTGTCTGTACCCAACACAGAAAACACATAAGTCATTCAAATCGGATGCGTCATATAGTGAAATTCTAAACGAATTGAAATTCAAAATTCAATTTAAACATAAGGGAAAATTCATTCAAAAGATGAAATTCGTAAATGATATGAGAAACAAATTTGGACATGAATTATTCAGCCAATGGTGGAATCATGAAATGGAAAAAGATCTGGAAGGAATTGATAAGAAGCATTTGGAAATATTTGAACTCTTTAAGTTATGCCTCAGAGACATATATTTGAGCATAGAAAAAATGAAAGGGAAACCGGCTATCGTACAGCTAATGAATGAATAACTCTGACTAACAAGTGATATGAGATCAGACTTGCTATCGCTGCGTCCGCTCCATATCACCGATACGTTGGCTACCATAAAAAACTAAATAAAATGACTTCACTAACCAAAAAGAAAATATTCATCTCTTATAACCATGGAGATAAAAAGTTTGCAACAAAATTATCACTTGAATTAATTGCATCAAAAGAGATAGATGTTTTTATAGATCATTGGGAAATGGGTGTTGGAGACTCCTTGTTGGATAATATTGAAACAGGAATTGATGATAGCAGTTTTCTCATCGTATTACTGTCTCCAAGTTCAGTAGATTCAAGCTGGGTAAGAACAGAATTACAATATGCTTATTATAAGGAGAAAGAATTAGGGATAACGTTTATATTACCAGTAATTCTAAGCGATTGTAAAATGCCAATTCATGTGGTAGGTAGGATTTATATAGACTTTAGAAACTTTGCAGAATATGCAAATAGTTTGCAACAATTAATTAGTAAAATTCAAGGTGACTTACCTTTCAGTATGCATATTAGAAACATTGTAGGTAATCCAACTTATAAAACACTTTACGATGATAAATCTTTCAATGAAGGAAAAAAAATGTTAATTGAATTAGCTCAATATTCAGAATTAGATGTAGAAGAACATCAAAAGTGGTTATTGTGGGAATCATTTCACTTCATCACAAGAGAATATAAATGTACAATGAAAATTGGGCGAAATAATTATTCGAATTTCCCTGATGCTGATAAGATATTTATACTTATAGACAGGTGGAATGAAACAATCAATAATATTCCTTTAACGAAGGAAGATTTTGAAAAAGGTTTATGGTATGGGCAAATGAATGTTATGGAATCAAATAATATTTACTTGTCTAATTTAACATATTTAGGAAATTCTGGAAGGTTGATTTTTAGAAAGACTAAACACCCTAATCATCTTATAAATCCCTTTCTTGATACTGTTGGAGTTACGATGAAGCCAATCTTAGACGATATGAAGCAGAAATTATCGCTCTTTTCTCAAGGTGGACAAGAGAGCTTTCTATTTGATTTTCAAAAAATAGTATTTTCAAAAACTGGCAGAAAAATAGAATTTGTAGTAGGTAAAACTTCTGAAGATTTATGTTTATCGTTTTCTTCCATGATAGCAACCAAATGTTCAAAAGCAGACAACAATTGGGCAGTTTTTGAATTGTACGATACTTTTTTCAAGACCTTAAAGTATACACATATATGTCCGAATCATCAAGAGTATTTAATGGAAGGTGATATTAATTTCATGAACAATAAGGGAGAAACTATTTTAGGATTATCATAAAAAATACGATAGCCAATCGAGTAGACGGCCGTTAGCAATAAATGCCCACGGTGCGCCTCTCACACCACCGTACGTACGGGTCTCGTATACGGCGGTTCATTGAATCGAAGGTTGAAATGTGAGGTAATAATCAAGCATGGGTTCATACCCTCGATGTTTAAGTCGGGAGATTGTAATTGTCGTTTTCAACATGGGACTTTGAGCGACTGCCCATCCTCCCATTCGCGTTCGACTCCAAGCATAAGCTTGACCCTGCTCTATTCCTAATTGTATGAAATTCTTCCGCCTCCGCTCAGGGGCTATCCCACCCGTTCCGGTTCTCTCGCTTGAATGTCTCCCAGACATTCATCCGCCTATTGGCGAATCCGCTCATTCATAATCATGCCAGACTTGCCCGTCCGGCAGGCGGGTACAATATCGAAGTCGATTGCGTAGCCACTCATCCAACTGTTTCAGCTTTGTATATATATTGGCTATACGATAGTTGTTTAACCAACCCAGCCATACAAGTTTGAGTTGTGACAATCGATCTTCTAATTTGTACCCTAAGGTCTTCTTGGTAATTCGCTTGAGCTTCCTTTTAACCACACCCACCCACTTTGTGGTTCCTTCTCTCCGATGTCTCCCAGACATCGGTCCGCCCTATTGGCGAAATCGATCACTTTTCAGCTGCTCTTCTTAACGACAAGTTGATAATTACCTCGTTCGCCTTTCTTATAAGTAGGAACGAAGCCGTAACCCAGTAATTTGAAATTGGATGGCCTTCGTATTCCGCTCTTCTCACGATTGATTGGCAATTCTAATTTATCTTTTAGAAATAAATATATTGCATTACCTATCTCACGTGCTGATGATTTACTCTTAGCATATATGCTAAAATCATCTGCATAGCGGACAAACTTCAGTCCTTTTCTT
>JAJCYJ010000504.1 GCA_029262975.1 Saprospiraceae bacterium | reverse complement strand
CTGATAAACTTGGTATCAACAAGCAACATTACAATAATCTAACAGAAAGGAGTCTCAAAATGGCCAATAAAGTTATTGTTCAACCTGGAGGAAAGACATTTACTACGATTCAGACAGCCATCGACAGCATCACTGACGCCAGTGAAAAACTATGGTATTCGGTGTTGTGCAGTCCGGGAACTTACAATGAACGGGTTATACTCAAACCGTGGGTTTTTGTAATTGGTATGGATGAAAGCGCCGACAACACCATTATTACAGCAGATACCAAACAGGGGACTCCAATTATGGCAGCATCTAATTCCGGTGTTACTGCCTGTACTATTATTTCAACCGCAACTTCAGCTACCGGGTATCCGTGCGCCGTTGAGTGTAATGGTGCTGTAAATTTCCGGCTAACAGGTTGTAAGGCATATACAAAACATGGCCCGGAACATTTTCATCCACGAATGATCCATACTGTAGCTATGAATATTTATGATGGACGGGGTGACGTTGCCAGTATGGTCATAAGCAGCTGTGAAATCCATCAGGAGTGTGAGGCCAATTCTGATGGCCCCTCAATGGAAGCTGTGGCCGGTGGAGAAGGTTCGACAATGAATGTCTACAATTCCAAGATATCCTGTATAAATTCTCCCTGCTATGCTGGTGCATTGTTTGCGTTAGGAGGTAATATTGAGGCCATTGACTGTAATATCTCTTGCCCCAAAATGGCGCTGGACATTGGCGCTGAAGGAGGCACTCTAAAAGCTGTTAACTGCAATATAACTGGAGGAATAGGTAAAGGCGTTATTGTAGTGAATAAATAAACCTAATGAAAGCTATGGTGACAAGTAAAACGTACAATTTACTGTGATCCAAATGGAAGGCAAAATAAGGCCAAGTCACGATAACCAAAAAATTTCATGTTAGAATTCTGAAATGCATGTTGTGTAAGTCGTGAGATAAAAATGCCGCATTGTCGATTTTGGGTCCAAAGTAGGAAATATAGAAATCAAACGGAAAAAAATTGTCGAACAAAGCGCTCATCCAGAAAAAAGGGTCTTCCATTAGTAGGCTCCTGTCACCCTTCTATTGAATAATTTTTAGACAGTAAAGGAGTAATGTCCGAACTGGCATATCGCGTGGCGCTTTCCGTTATTCAACGCTTGTAACCGAATTTACGTAAAAGTGCCTTTCTGTTTCTGATATCCTTTTCATCTTCTACACCTTTAGGTACAAAGCCATCTATTACTCCCATTATTCCGCGACCAAGCTCTGTCTCGGCGATAATCACCTCTACCGGATTTGCGGTAGCACAAAAGATCGAGCAAACTTCCGGACAGCTCTTAATGGCATTCAGCACGTTTATCGGAAAGGCATCTTTCATGACAACTACGAATGTATGTCCGGCTGCTATAGAAGATGCGTTTCTCACAGCAGCTTCTATCATTTCTTCATCATTGCCTTCCTTCCTCACCAGACGATCACAAGATGCCTCACAAAAGGCAATTCCAAACCTTGCATTTGGTACCGTTCCAACCATAACTTCATAAAGGTCTTCGACCGACTTGATAAAATGCGTCTGTCCAATTATTATATTTGCTCCTTCAGGAGTCTCCATCTTAACATTTTTAAATTCCATAGGTTTTTTATATTAAGGAATTTACCTTCTGACAAGCAACAAGTAAATGCTGTCATCTATTTAACATAATAGTAAATTACTTTCAGGAATCAGGGACAATCAAGTTAGATTCTTCATTCCGCTTCGCTACATTCAGAATGACAAGTCAGCATGTCATTCTGAGGTCGTGCCAGAGGCAGATTCGCCTTTGGCGTGAAAGGAACGACCGAAGAATCTCAACATCGACAACTTTGAAATTCCTCATACATTGAATTAGAGACAGCGCCAATTTTAATTAAAATGCAATATGGTCACGTTTTGCAATACAACATTATGAAGCTTATTCTTTCTTTGCTTTCCATGTCCATTTATGTCCCTGGGAATTCTGACCTGTGCCTTTCATTTTGTTGCCCTTGATAGTACCGTAGTGTTCCGAGAATTTGGCATTCATCTCAAAATAGATTTTATTTCCATCTTGTTTCCAGGAGGCATTCTTCCAGGAACCCGACTCTATCTCATAATGTAATATACCGTCAGAGAGAAAATGATACGTAATGTATTCTCCGTCAGATTCCTTACCTGTCCAGGTGGTTTCTGATACACTTGGAGTGGTAATCTGATCGGACTGCTTTGTCTTGGTGTGACAACCATTCAAAATCGCAATCAAAATTAACGTGAAAAATAGAAGATTCTTTCTTATCATTATTTCGGCCTCCTTTGTACGGTATAAAACTTTGCTGATCTATATTAAACGGACTCTATTCAATTTCAGACAATCGGTAAATGGTAAAGGATAGACATCTATTTGATGTGATGATTTCTTTTATACATTTCTTCTCTATTTACTGTTTCGTCTTCTTGCTCAGTAATCTCTTATTTTCTCTTTCTGGTGGGATATAATAATATAATTTTTCATCTCGATAAATAATGACTCTTTCCGGATTTTGTTTGTAAAGCTGTTTTGCCAGGTTATGAGGATAAAAGACCGTTTTCACATCAACTATATTATCCGCAAAACGGTGCAGAAATTTAGCAATCGATAATCCGCATGTTCCGCCTATTGCATCTGTATGAAATGCTCCTTTAGGGTGTGAACGTTTGGTGCCATTTCTAAGAATGGTCCAGAGTTCCTCAGCTTCATCTTGTGGAATATTAAATTCAAAAATCTCGGCAGCATGGGTATTAATAAATTTTCTCCAGACCAGATATTGGTTAATACTTGGCACGCTTTTGATAATCACATCATTCAGGCGTATAGAATTAGGGTTGCTGGATTCATCAAAATTGAATTCCTGATTTTCCGGATTCACATAAACGTTATCCTTGGCAAAACCGCCTGCCGGGTCCCAGAAAATCGCGCCTTCATTCTTACAGTACAATCGTAAAGCGACATGCGTACAAGGCCCATTATACATTACCATTACATGAAGCTTTGCCTGTTGAAAATCATCCTCAAGACTTCTTGAATCACATTCATTTCCATTCCATGTATCGGGTAACATAGGACACGAACGGTGAATACAACAGCCCGTGTGAAAGCTGGCTATAAAAATGAATATAATAATAAAGATATTTTTCTTCGGCACTAAAATGAGATCCTTTACGGTTAATACCGTGCTTTTTTAAACAGGTATATGTGATTTACTATGACCTAAATTGAGCGATTTGAGTCGCCGCATCCTTTAGGTTGCGTAACTTACGAGGAATACACGTGCACCCATCGGATGATGCGAAACGCAGGCTAAAGCCTACGGCTACTATAACATATGGAATAGAATCGTTCAATTTAGGTATTATTAATAATAATTATACGATTAACCGTTTGGATTACAACAAGGTGTTGCTATTGTGGGTTAATTTTATATTCGCAAATTTGTTAAAAGTTATCATTAAAGTTTAAAAAGCTCCTGGATTACACACACTTACTTTTAAGGTTTACATGTAGTACACGGTGTTGCGCCATCTCGCATTGCGTGCTCTCTGGACTGAAAATCAATTATATCATCAGGGCTGC
>JAJCYJ010000503.1 GCA_029262975.1 Saprospiraceae bacterium | reverse complement strand
TCGTAAATTTCAAATTTACTTCGTCAAATAAGATCCTTTTTCCATATTGCAATCCGAGATCTGAAACTGAAATCATAAACTAGTCTTTTCTTTTTGAAAACGGGTGCAAAATTAATACTTCGAGAGGACAAATGCTGATTCGAATTAATCGTGATTTATTGAAGACCTGATTGAGGATAAAATGAAAGGATTATACATATCTGAGAAAAAAGATTGCAATAATCAGAGAGTATTATTCATTTTCTATAGACTTTTCATATCAAAAGTGATTCCATCCCTGAGCCTGAAGTGGATGAATGGCCCCACCTGAACTGTGCAAAGTTACCTTGTCAGAGGCGCTAACTATCTCGCCTATTATGTGCACATCAGGCATAAATTTAATTTTTTCGATGTCCATGGGATCAATTGTAAAAAGCAGTTCATAATCTTCACCACCATTTAAGGCACAAGTTATTGGGTTCATATTGAATTCAATAGCAAGAGATTTGGCTTCCTCAATAATTGGAACCTTGGTTTCTTCGATATAAGCTCCAACAGAAGATTGGCTGCATATATGCATAAGATCTGAACTTAGACCATCTGAAATATCAATCATAGATGTCGGCACTAATCCAATTTTATGAAAATACTCTACAGCTGCCTTGTTAGCTTCTGGTTTGAGTTGTCTTTCTATTAGATAAGTATATTTAGAAAGTTCTGGTTTTATTTTATCGTCAGAAAGATAGAGGTGTTTTTCTCTTTCCAAAATTTGTAATCCCAGATAAGCGGCACCCAGGTTGCCAGTCACACATAATATATCCCCTTGCCGTGCCCCACTGCGATAAGTAATTGAATTTTGATCTTGAGTCGATCCCACCGCAGTGACACATATGGCCATGCCTTTAAGATGCGAGGTGGTGTCTCCTCCTATCAGGTCGACATGATACATATCGCATGCGGCCTTAATACCTTCATAAAATTCCTCTAGTGCTTCCACGCTGTATTTACTTGAAATGGCTATTGATACTGTAATATGTGAAGGGATAATATTCATCGCATAAATGTCAGATAAATTGACAACAACAGCCTTGTATCCCAGGTGCTTCATAGGCGTGTATATCACATCAAAATGAATTCCCTCAATTAAAAAATCCGTGGTTATAGCAGTATAATCTTTTGCGTTTTTTATTATTCCTGAATCATCTCCAACTCCTTTAAAAGTGGATTTCAACTTGGACTTGAAAGGTTTTGTCAGAAGGTCTATTAATCCAAATTCTCCATATTCGTTGACATCAGTTACCTTTTTCGAATCCTTCATATTTGATTGATTTCTACATTTATATAAAAGCGTAAATGTAGTTATAAAACTACTATGACTTAGCAATGGCCGGTTAGGTCTTATTATTAATTTCTATAATATAAAAACCTATATTTGACATTAAATAGTAAACTTTTGGAATACGTAAATCATCAATATCAAGATTTGATATCTGTGGCGAAAAAAAGTCATGAGCAATACTGCGTAAGTGAGCCTTTTCCTAATATTTCATTTAAGAATTTTTTTAACCCAGAGAAGCTTGAAGAAATTCTTGATGAATTTCCTGATTTAACAAAGGGTGATCAATTAAAATATCAAAACCCGAATGAAAATAAATTGGCCTCCAGGGGAGAGCACAAATTTGGCCCAAAGCTGAAACGGTTTATGCATTTTCTGAATTCTCAGACTTTTCTAGAATTTCTACAAGAGCTCACTAATATCGATGAGCCTTTAATACCGGATCCCTATTTCGAAGGTGGAGGTTGCCACGAAAGTAAAAGAGGCGGATTTCTCAAAGTTCATGCTGATTTCAACAAGAACAAGAGGACAGGGCTGGACAGGAGGTTAAACGTATTGATCTACCTGAATAAAGAATGGGAGGATGAATTCGGGGGACATTTCGAATTGTGGAATCGCGATATGACAAAATGTGTACAAAGAGTTCGCCCAGACTTCAATACGCTAGCAATGTTCAGTACGACCGACTTCTCATATCACGGTTTACCTGACCCAATAAGTTGTCCGGAAGACAGAAGCAGAAAATCCCTGGCTTTATACTATTATTCTAATGGTCGACCACCATCTGAGTTAAGCGAGCGTGGGGCAGATCTTCATACCAAGTTTGTAGACAGAAAAGGAAATAAAGACGAGGCTAAAATGAGAAGATTCAACACTTTCGTCAACGTAGTTACAGAGTTAACACCACCTATAATAGTGAAAACTGCGAAAAAAATTCTACTTAAGAGTCAGTAGAATATTTAAATCTTTTATCAACCAACAATCCTCTTCTGACGAGCCGAGACTTCAAAGTGGTATAAAGAATAAGCCAGGCATATTTAAATCCATTAACATAAGAGACCTCATCTCCATAGAATGTCGGGATGCTGATCTCTTCTATTCTGGCTCCGGTATCTAACAGCTGAATTATGATTTCAGTGTCGAAATCATAGTAGTTTGAATTATGATCAAGTGGCAGCCCCCTCAATGCAGAAATGTTAAAAGCTCTGTAACCAGTATGAAACTCAGATAATTGGGTTCCGAGCATCAAGTTTTGCATTTTTGTTAAGACAAGGTTGCCGACCCATTTATAGAAAGGCATCCTTCCTTTAAGCGCATCAAACTTATTGATCATACGTGATCCTAACACGACATCAGCCCTGCGATTTACAATAGGCTCGATAATCTGAGGGAGAAATTCTGGAGCATATTGACCATCTCCATGTAACAAAACGACCAAATCATAATTATTTTTAAGGGCAAAGTCATATCCTTTTTTTTGATTCCCACCATATCCCAGGTTTTGATCGTTAGAGAGAAAGGTAATATGCAAATCTGATCTTGAACCGATATAATCGGCTATAACGGCCATAGTCTCGTCTGTAGAAGCATCATCTAAAATGAGTGTTTCAAAAGAATTTTGAGCAATCCATTTTTTAGGTATTCGAGATAAAGTATCGGTAATGTGTTTTTCAGCATTATAGGCCACAACAAATATCAGGATACGCATAGAGTAAATCTATAATTGCAAAAATTCAGCTGCTCACAAAATATTCAAATCGAGAAGATCCTGCCAAATTTTTTCGCGCCCTACTGGTAAGGCCTTTATTTCTTTCCCTGAATCGGGCAATACAAGACTCCAGGCATGAAGATCGATGCTCCGATCCTGATTGGCTCTTCTCGCCCCATATTTTACATCACCTCTAATAGGATATCCAATCCAGGCTAATTGAGCGCGTATTTGATGAAATCGGCCCGTAAATGTTTTTATCAAAAGCAAATTATAATTATCCAGTTGGTGAAAAGTTTCATATTCCAGATGACATAATTTATATCCTTTTTTTTCTGCATCAGATATTTCAGCCCTTTTCCTTTTACCATCTTTCAATATGTAGTGCGTCAGACTTTTAGCTTTTTCAACGACAGGTTTAGTTATAGCCACATACTTCTTCGAGAGCTGGCTGTTCTTCTGAATAATTTGATTACCCTTTTTAGACTTTGATAACAGGACTACCCCACTTACCGGCCTATCTAATCGATTGACAAGGTGAAGCTTTTGTCTTTTTATTTTCTCGATCCACCGCAGTAAGCTTATTTCAGGCGTATCATCATCCTGTGTTTTCACGCCTGCTGGTTTGTTCAATACTATAAAAAGATCATCTTCATATAAAACCAAGTCTGATTGTGCATTCTTGTCAGTCCACTTCTTCATAGTCTATATCAATTGTTTCGTTCTCAGGC
>JAJCYJ010000502.1 GCA_029262975.1 Saprospiraceae bacterium | reverse complement strand
GCTGCTACTTTCAGAAGTTCAGAAATGCTAAAGAATTTTGGAGAAGTTGTTTCTATAGAATATAATATGGAATGTGTCAACTTTGTAGCAGAAGAATTAGACGAGAAAATGTTGTGTCAATCTGTGACCAATCTTGAATTTCATGATGATTCATTTGATATCGTTTGTGCTTTTGATGTAGTAGAACATGTAGAGGATGATCATTTAGCTATTTCCGAAATATTCAGGGTCTGTAAGACAAATGGTCATGTTGTCCTGACTGTTCCTGCCTTGATGAGCCTATGGAGCGAACATGATGTTATCAACCAACACTTTCGGCGATATACTTTAAAAGAGTTAATAGAGAGGGTTCCTCTTCATCAATGTGAAATCTTGAAAAAGAGCTACTTTAATTTTCTATTCTTTCCGATTGTTTATCTGCTAAGAAGATTTAGTAAAAAGTCAAATCACGAATTGAGCGAATCTAAGTCGGATTTTGATAAATATGATGTTTCATTTTTAAACAAGATCCTCTATTTGATTTTCTTATGTGAAAAATGGTATTTGCGCTATTTCAATTTTCTCATTGGAGTTTCAATATTGTTTGTAGGAAAGAAAAAATTATAGAGGATTGAATTGATGTCCTGCCAGCTTCGTAGTATAAGTTTTTCTTCGTTATCAGATTTGCTGTTGATTCAACTTATAAACCTCAACAACCCCTCCTGTACCCTGATCAAATGTTTTGATCAATTCCGAATTATTAAAGAGATACATATACGCTGCTCTTCTCTCAAAATATGACGCTTCTTGTTCAAATATGCTATTGGTATCATTAATGAATACATTATATGTATTCGGCGATACCAGGATATATGTAGTATTTGGAGAATTATAGGCTTCGGTATTGATTATTGAATGTAAGCGAACGGAATATTTAGCACCATCTTCACTGTAGTATTGACTAATGTACCTGGCATAAAACTCATCAAAAACCCGGGTCAGAAAAGCGTTTTTATATCTATCGTAAATAAAGAACCGCGAAATATTTTTAGCCTCATCTATACTACTGTTCCCATATATTTTAGGCAAGTTAGTATACCATAAATCATCGATAAGAATATTGGATTTTCCAAGAATCTCTGATTCTATCCATTTTTTACTGTCAGTAATATTGTTGGCCCTTGTTATTTCATGCGTAATTAGTTGATATCTCTTAAAACGATTATAACTGTAATTAATGAGAAGCAGTGAAAATAATAATAGAATTGATCGCTTTACCCAGGTCGAATCAAAATATTTATACAGAGCGAATACATTCAAGATTGCTATGAATCTTATCAAATTAAAGCTGGGAATAAACCAATAATTAATTGTCTTTATAGATAGTAAAAGAGGGATTGTTGTAGACAATAATAGTATTAAAAGAAAATAGAAAAGGCGTTTATCTAATTTGTATAAAAAGGGAAATAGAAGAAGAGGGGCCACAAATAGAATAGAGACATTGGTGTTTAATATTTCAATTAACCCAAGTACTCGATCTATAATACTAAATTGTGCATTTGCATACCCTCCTATAAGACTAATTTCATTCGGTTGAACATGAGTAGTAAGTGTGTATACAATGGTAAGAATTATATTATTGTAGGGCTGTAAGACCGAAGTTATAATGATAAATAGAACCGCAGAAATACCAAGCTGTTTAATTTTCTGACGGATTGTAATGGATTGGGTCAACAATACAAATAAAAATACTGGCAAAAGCGCTAGTGCAGAAATTTTACTTACGGTTGCCAGAGCAATGACAGAGATGATATAAAATGGTTTATAGGCATTGGACTTGTCAATAAATACATAAGCAGCAACAAGGACCGATACCCAAAGGGATACTAGTTGATCTACTCTGAGATAGTTAGCATACACAATTGCATCTTCCGATAAAATATAACCTATAATGAGAAAAATAAGAAAAGGCCATTGTACGCCTATTTTTTTGCCTACTCTAATATATAGAATTGTACCATAGACCGAAAATAGTGTGTATAAGAACCGCGCTACAGATGTATGATGTCCATTATACAAAAGCTGAGAGGCGTAAGATTCAATTGAACTAAACTTTCCGATAAATATATAGAAGTGACCGATTATCCAATATAAAACACCCAATATGTACATTGATAACGACCCATACCCGTACCAATATGGATTTAAATCTCCTCCTAGGAATCCAACAGCATGATAAGTTAACTCAGACTCATCCACATGTTCTACAGAGAAATTCCATGAACTAACACATAATAATCCTGTAATTAGGATTCCAATAAAAAGAAGGCCAATTTCTATAAGTATGGTACGCTTCATGAAGTGATATTTTGTTAAGCACTATATGCCAAAAGTTTATTTGACAATTGCTTAACCACCATAGGATGATTCATTATAGTATCTAAAATCTTTTGCGGATTGTTACGGTCAGCGTATTTTAAAATTATTCCTTGAGAATATTCTAGTGTTCGTTCGAAAGGGGCGCCAATATCGAACACAGCTAAAGGTAGATTCATGTGAATAATTTCTTCAGTCGTATAAGAAAATGTCTCTGGCCATATTGAGGGAATTAGAAATACATTAATCTTATATTTTTCAGTCAATTCGATAATTTTGGTTTGTTCATAAGGACCTGTAACTGTGAGACACTTTTGCTTAATTTTCGATTGATTTGATACTAATTGTCCAATGACTACTATATCAATTGGAATCGAATTAGAATCTATGAGATTAGCTAAAGCTAGAATTTGTTCAGCACCTTTTTGAAAATTTATTCCTCCAAGCACACCAATAATGAGTTTGTCGGAATTTGTGAATTCTGGAGTTTTATCTATATAACTTACACTATGAGGATTCACTTGTATTTTATCTGCGACATTTTTGTAGGACTTGATAATTAGTTCTCTCGAAGAATTCGAAAAACAAGTGATCAAATCGCATTCTTCAAAAATAGATTGAAAGTATTCTCTCCATGTTATGATATTCTCATAGCCAAATAAATTGGTGTGTTTTATAGCAGGGAGACATGATTTACAAATGGATAGGTCATCAGGAACGCCACAATAATAGCCATCAGAGTTTAATAGATTATAACTTGGGCATATTGAATGATAGTCATGTACTAAAAAATGTAAGAATGCATGATTTCTCAATTTAATGGAGGTAAGGAAATCCTTCCATGAAAATATGTTTAGCGATCCTACAAAATCATTCACAGTAATATAATCGATGTGTAATAAACCAAATAGATCATTGAGCTCTTCTATTGAGTGAAATGTTATTACGGATATTTCATCATTAAAATGAAATTTTAAATTATACTCATCTATTGATTCCGAACCATCAATAAAAATCATCAGGTTATTTTTCTTTTTCGCCTTCTCTCTGATGTAATTGTTTCTATAAATTGCAGCACCACCTCCTGTTGTATAATCAATCACAAGTTCGGTATGAGTAGCCTTTTTTTGTTGCAGTAATATTTTAATCAAATAATAATGTGCCTTAATTGGATTTTCTGATATCCAGCTATTTATTTTCTGATCGTAGCTTTCATATCTTTCATTGAGTAACTTGAGATTCTTTTTTAGCTGCGCGCTTTTAGTGGAAGAATTAAATGAGCCACCATGTTTATGATAAATAAAACAATTCGTAATGAGCGCATGTTCATAACCTTTGGATAAAGCACGCATGCACCAGTCATTTTCTTCTGCATAACCTTTTCCAAATATTGTATCAAAAAATCCTATTTCTTCAGTAACACTGTAATTGAATGCCATACAAAAGCCAACCCCGGTAGGAATTTTCAGGTAACTAAATTTATTGAATTGGCTGCACACTTCATTAATTTCGTCCGGGCTAAATTGTAGATAAAGTTCATTGTCTTTATCTTGTATCGGGAAACTATAAATTGTCGCGCTATTTGAAATTGGCGTACAGCTGGCCATATCATCATTAAAAATGGGATAGAGTAACTTTTGAGTCCATTCTTTAGTAACAACAGTATCGCTATTTAAAATAATAAAGTGATTATCAACATAGTCATAAGCCTTGTTCACACTTTGAACAAACCCAAGATTTATTTTATTATTAATGATTATGCAAGAAGGATCCTTGATTAAAGTGTCTTCTAATAAATTTTTAATTCTGTGATCTGTACTACAATCATTTATTAGGACAAGTCTAAATTTTCCTTTTGTATGTGTAAATACACTTTCTAGACAGTCTTTGACGAGGTCAAATCCATTATAAATGGGTAGAATAATATATACGAGATCATTTTTTATCTGATATTCTTTTTTATTATCGTAATTATTTAGAATGGGATTTAATTGATTTATTGAAAGTTCTGATTCTTCGGATTTTGAAATATTGAATTTTCGTGTAACTATATGGCCACCTGGAAATACTATATTTAATGTCAGGCTGTTGATAACTTGATCTAATTTTATTTTTTCAGAAAAACCCACACTTAAGGATCTGTGAGAGAATGAAAATTTATTGACGGCGTCAAGGCGTTCAATTTCGCATGATATGTCGTGCTTTATATTTAAGCTATCAATTGATATGAATAAGGATTGCCATGGCTTTTCTGTAATAAGCCACCCCATTAAAATCAAATTGTAATCTGATTTTAATTCGATTCGTTCAAAATTAAAAGCAATTCGACCATTTACTTTATCTTTTATTAATTGAATATGTGTAGACCTCTTATTACTCAAATATTTCATTGAATTACTGATAATATTTCCTATTGGTTCTTTTCTTATTGCCAATAACAATCGCTTCCAATTGGCACTATTTAGTAATTCTTTAAAACTTAGAATAAGTTCTTTTAGAAGACGAAAATTAAATATTAAATGTATGAATAGTAAAATGTAATTCTTAATAGAGAAAAACGTGCGTTTTACAAATCTTGAAAATTTGCTCCATGCACCATTTTGATTTCTTTCTTCTATTTGAGTATTTAGATGTTGAAGTTGATTATTAAAGCCCGATATTGCTTGTTGGATTTCATTATTATTTTTTCCAAAAGAATTAAATGCACTTTTCACCTGAACATTAAGATCTGTCATATAGATATCATTGTTCTTCATTATTTCATGTAAATAATGAGCCTGTTTGTCCTGTTTGACTTTTAGAATTTCAATTTCTTTTTCCTGATATTTATTATTTTCCGAAATAATCTTTTTCAGTTTTCTCTGCTGAGATTTGATTTTTTCGACCATCGAATGAATATCGGAGTGAATGAGATTATTATCATCCTCAATGACGTAGGAATCTATTACTGAATGTAGTCTATGAGTTTCTAATTCGGTTTCGGCGAAGAGTATATTTATAAGGTCTATGTTTAATTCAAAGTATTCTAGTTCAATTGAGAATTCCTCAAAATCATCATATTCAGGAAGATTTTCGATAATTAGTTGTGGATCCGAACTATCAAAGAGATAGTACGAGTCAACTGTAAAAGATGCATTATTTACCTTATCGATTTGTAATAGAATGTTCTGATCAGTTGTTTTAACAATTATTTTATGAATCTTGATGACACAGCTATGATTGTCAGGATCTATACGAATACTATTAATCTGATCATAACTCTCTAAATCAGTTGAAATAGAAATAAATTTAGATTGGCTTTTAAAAATGATAGAATCATTTTCGTTAAATCCTTTACCTGAGTCAATATAGATTTGAATTGTGTGCGTATTTCGTTCTGATGTATTCTGATGAATAGTTTGTGTTGAACTATTGGATACTGTGTATATCTGAGAAGAAAAGGTGTCAAATATTTTTGAAATACTTAATTTAGAACCTATTTGAAACAAGGCCTTTACGTTTTCTACAGGACTATTAGTTAAAATAATGGCCGTCTCACGGTTTTGATGAAAAATGTTGATTTCCTCTTCGTTGAAATTATCATTATTATATGCTTTTGGGAGATATAGATATGCGTATGTATAATATTCTTTTAGTAGTTCGAAGATTGAATTACAATGTTTTGCAGTTAATACTTCGGCGTAAATATCGGGTGTAAACTTTTTAATTGTTGTGATGGCCCCTTTTAGACATGAAAGTTCGTGTTTTTCAATATCCAAATGTATCAGTGAGCAACTTTCGAGATTAAGATGATCAATGGTCGTGAGCTCAGCTTTAATGCTTGGATTATTAAATTTCGACTGTAGAGAGAAGGCACCTATATTTTGTGCAATTCCTTCTTGAAGTGTAGGTACATATAACATTTCGGGCTGATCACTTAATCCGGTCTTATAATCAATAATATTGGCACAATTATTAAGTTTAATATTCTTGGCAAATATTTCATGAATCTGGGGATGAACTTCAAAGCAATGTAAAGTAGCATTTGATTTGTTATAATATTTAGAGAGAGCTATGGCTTGAATACCGATGTTAACACCTCCAAGAATAATGGTAGGATCCTTATATCTTCCACATAATTTAAGCAGAAAATTAATCTCATTTTGCGCCCATTCACCATATAGTAAAAGTGAATTACTTATAATATTATCTTCGCAAATAATGTGAATTTTACCGTATCTCCATGTAATAACGAGTGTATCCATAAGGAAAATGAAATAAAGGTAAATGATATTAAGTGAATGA
>JAJCYJ010000501.1 GCA_029262975.1 Saprospiraceae bacterium | reverse complement strand
TCTCTCAAATGCCAACCTGCCTGCGCCCCTGCCACGAAATCCAAAAACTGTTTGCACATTCAGACCGAGTAATTCAAAAGATATGTCAGGAACAATATCGAGCGATGTAGGCCCCTGGCTGGCATATATCAGAGGTACGTCTTTAATTTTTGCAATTTCGGTTGCATTCTTTATGCCCAGATCAGAAGAGACAAAAACCACCCCACCCGTTGGGTAAGTCATCAGCGGTCTGTAATCCGCATAGTCATAATGCACTCGAGGGTCGTCGAGTAAAAAGGGCATTTGCGTTGAACCCGAAGTGCCGAGGATCATCAGTCCATCCGGTTTGACTCTTTCTGCAAATAAATTAGAGCCTTTTATAGATCCACCACCCGGTACGTTACTAATAATCACAGTTGGATTTCCCGGAATGTATCTGGATAAAAATTGGGCGTTGAATCTGGCCCATGTATCACTGCCTCCACCTTCTTTAAATGGAATGATCCACTCTATCGTTTTTCCTTTAAAATATTCATCATCGATTTGCCTGGATATGTCGCTTTCAGAAAATGATTTGTCATTCATATTGATCTCTTCTTTTTCTAAAAAAGAAACCATAAAGAAGACTCCAAGAAAGAGACCAGAAAGGGTAATAATTTGAGTGCTGCGGTACTGTTTGATCATCTAAGAGTTATTATAACCCATTGGGGATGATATAAAGAAGCTTGCATTCTATTTTGTCCATTGTGCTAGTAACCAGTGCTTAACGAATGTAAGACTAATTAGTATGGTATAAATCATAAGTCCCCAAATTAATGACGTGTCATTATAAGAATCAAGTGCAAAGCAAACATTGAAATATCCATTTGCCATCTTTTTTGATATTCAAAAATGTCGCCAATTGGTTGGAGCCGTGCATGGTGACCCTGATGTTTCCTCCGACCGCGGACAGGTCCAACCTTGGGCTACAAATATGCAACATCTCATATGTCGTAACTTCGATGAAAAATAATTACATTCTAATAATTAGAATTGATGCGATGGACAAATGCTACCAGATATCGTATATTCTTGACTATTATGCAGAGCACAAAGGATTAGATGGGCCAACGTGT
The DNA here is from genome assembly GCA_029262975.1 of Saprospiraceae bacterium. Lineage (GTDB taxonomy): Bacteria > Bacteroidota > Bacteroidia > Chitinophagales > Saprospiraceae > JAJRXG01. Next base: position 8,388 of record JAJCYJ010000501.1, on the reverse strand, counting down.
CCCCCTCCAGCTTTACTAAACTTTCGAAGTTTAGTATAACTCAAATTCTAATTACAAGGCACGAAGAATCATCATCGTTCCATCATGAATACGTGTAAGTCGGCCCAATTTAAAAAGATGATTTGTCTGATACTATTTAAATCATCACCTCGCTGATCTGGATGGTCGGTTCAATATTAGTGAAGTTAGGTAAGTCGGCCATTATCTCGGCTGCATTTGGTCCAAAGGAACTTCCAAATTCTTCCATAGAGCTAAAATATAAATTGCCCATGGCAGCGTATGTTGCTGGCGAATCCGGTGCACCACCTCCTAAACCTTTCTCAACAGTTGCACCTTTAACCGAATCTCCTAATAATCCGGCAACCATCGGTACGTGTTTGTTGCAATAATAATCTATATCAAACGTTTTACCTTCTCCATTAGGGTACAAGACGCTTACTTTAATCATTCCTTTTTCCATAGTATTTTTTTTAGATAGTAATTTGATATTATTTTTGATAGTTTTAATAGATAGTATTCTAATCTCAATAATCTGAATATTCAGTTGGGATTAGAAAAATGATATCAGCTTTTGAAACACTATTCTTGTATTTGTCCATATTCTTTAATTCCGTCCATTCAGGAGAATTGAAAAAAGCCTTCCACAGAGTATCACGGGTTGGCATATCCGGAAATGTGGTCATATACACGAGATTGGGCATTTTTGAGCCTGAAATGACCTCGGCATAAAAAACGGCATTAAAACCTAAGCGGTCAAAGAGTTTAATCTCTCCTCCGGCATTGAACATGTCAACCTTGATTTTATAATATTGCTCAGTTGCCGATTCGTAACTCCTCAATTCATAGATCCTCTCCGATCTTGGCCCATCCAATTTTGTAGCTTGCATCATGGGCATCTTAGGGAAAGCCTTCATTAAAGTAGATTCTATGCGCTGATAAGGAGGTTGCAGATAGGAAGCATTTATATAGTCACTTCCAGCCGCCAAATATCCCTCATCGTTGTGCAACTTATCCTCATGACTCAGAAATTGATCGAATGAACCAAATGGGATGAGTACATATGTTTGTTGCATAGTATCATCTTCATTAACCTTCAGCTTGAATACACCCACGGGATCTATACCTTGTCTTTTTAATCCCGGCAAAAAGGCATCCTTTAGATATTTATCTGTAGCATTGACCTGGGCATCCGTATTAAAAGTGTACACTTTCAATTGATAATATTCTTTATCTGAAATAGTGAATTCTTCTACCGGGACAATTTTAGCTACGGGATTTTCGCAACTGATCATAGCAAATGAGAAAATAATTAGAAATAATATTGATGATTTCATTTATTGCAAATTGATATTTACTTATTCTAAATTTTGCCTCTTGATCGTTAAACCATTGATAAACAATATTTATTTTCAAGATATTGCTCAAGGTAATCATCAAACACGAATACTTACTTTTACCTCACAAATTAATTTGGCTACGGAAAATATTTTTTGGGATATATTCCTATTTGTCAATTAAAAAGGGGGGAGACTCATTGGTTCGCCTTAACGGAAAATCAATATAACTCCAAAAATACTCGTGTATTCAAAAGGAAATGAGGCCTAAAGTTATTCGTAAATTAAATTTAGGACCAGGAGTGCTCTATATTTAATTTAATCTTATCTTATTATTTTTCCGAAAGTATTTTAAACTTTCAAAAGCAGATAATTCATTTTTGGGCAATCGATTTATAATTCCAATATTCATAAATGCTACATTCTTCACCTCACGCTTATCTCTAATTTTCAGACTTCCTTCCCAATTATTTGAAAAGAACTCAATTGTGAAATATTGAATTTTGTCACCATTCGGATATTCTACAGATTCTGTCTGAGGGTCAGAGCTGATACCGATAACTTCCAATCCATTTAGTGTCAACCCGGTTTCTTCACGTACTTCCCGGGTAATACATTGTTCTATCGTCTCTCCCTCTTCTAAAGAACCTGCCGGAATACCCAAATTTCCATTGTCTTTCCTTTCAATTATCAAAACTTCCTTATTTTCATTTTCTATAATAATTCTTGCGGCAGGGTGAATAAACTTTTCCTTGCCTAGTTTAGATCTTAATTTACTGATATAGTTCTTCATTTATGTTTTTGGTCTAATTTCATCGATCGATATGTCAAAATATTATAATTACTAATGGATATACTTGTGCATTCTAATTGCATACAAATTTTCATGTTATAAAAGTTCTGGAAGAAAGATGATTTAAAAGATGAGTACTGATGAATATTATCCAAGATATTGTTGCTCATATTTTCTTGTGCCTCACTCTTTTTTATCTTTATTCAAGAACTTAATGATAAATATCCGGCAATACTCATTAACAAAATGAGAGAGCAGAAAATGATCGATAAAATATTATATACCCTTTTGGGTTTTCGATTCCAACAAACAACTAAGAATGATAAAAGAAATGATTGGAATATTAATTCGGGCAGAAACAAAAGCTGATGCATAATAGGAATCGTGGTATAGATCATACCATCAAGTGATCCTAAAGCGGGACCAAACGTGGCAAGAATGGATAAGCCAATAAAAAGTGCCCATAGTTTTAACCAGCCATTCTTTTTGCCTAAGAATATTGATCTAAATGGCCAAAGTACCAGCCCAAATATGAGTCCACGTATTACTTGTAAAGCAGGACCTAAAGCTACCCATGGCGAGTCCAATGATTTCATAAATGCACCCAAATTACCTGAAGAAAATACTTGCTCATAGTTCAAAGTATTCATTGCTGTTATCCCGACAAGAAAATAAGTTATTACGTGAGTAGCGGTCACCCGCCACAGAAAAATTCCAAGTGCACTCATTCTAGTAGACATTACTCTGTTTTTAAATTTGACATATTAACAATCTAATTCGCTCTTAACTACAATATGAATTGATATTATAGAAATGAATCATTGAACACTACTAAATTTTTAATTAATTCGCCTGCTCAGCCAAAAACTCCAGCAGTCCTCTTTTTAGTCTTTCTTTACGACCTATCGTAAGTTCAGGGTTTTCATTTTTCTCCAGGATACTCATTGCTTTTCTAATATGAAATTTAGATGTTTCATTATCTCCGATCTGCATGGCGTAGTATGATAAATAATAATTGACCTCTGCATTATTAGGATAACTATCAAAGGCCAATTTATATAATTGATAGCGATCTTTAAACTCTGGATCTTTTTGCCAGGCAAGCCAATCTTTCATATCCGCATAAAATGATCGGCTATATGGTGCTTCATCTAATTCTTTTTGCGCCCAGTATAAACTATCTATATATTGAAATCCTGAAGCGTCATAAGCGCTTTTAAGAAGTGAAATATTGGCTATTCGTGGTATCGCTTTTTTAACAAACGATGTATCGATATGCATAGCAATATCAGCTGGAACTATATCTCCTAAAACCGCCAGGCTTTTTTGGTTATCAGTAAGGAAGGCTTCTAAAAATTTAAGAGAATAAAAACTTGCGAGCTCATATCCTTTTTGTACATCACCATTATGAGCTCCGATTATGTTAGGAACGAACCGTTCAAATTGACCGAAGTTCAGAAAATGAAATTCAGTCATCTGAGGAAAGTGGAAAAAATATCTATCTGCATATTTTAAATGATAAATATATGAAGGATCTATGGAAGGGTGTGGCGCATAAATAGCCAAAATGGGAATATTAACAGCTTCGATATTATAAAAAGCAGTTTTCTTCAGAATGTTTTGTTCGAAAGAACTAAGTAATCCTCCTTCCAAACTGATGACACAATCAATATTAGAGTTTCGGGATTGATAAGCTATAATTTGAGAAGAATTTATTGCATTACCAATAAGTCCTACTTTTTCTTTGTCAACTTCTGGAATTTCTAACAACCTTTGAACTGCAAAATCCAGATCAATTACGGCCATTTCAACTCCTTTAAATGAAGCGTCATCAGTAAAAGCGTGCTCACCCTTTAATGCGACAGTAGCCACTATAAATCCATGGCTTGCCAAATATTCACACATAATACTTTGTATGGCAGGGCCGCTGCCATTAGGAAAAACGACTAAAGGAAATTGCCTTTCTACAGCTTCAGCGTCCAAAAATGCATGAGTTGTTAATTCTTCTAGACTATCCAGAGAAGCTGGTGTAAACCGTCCACCTCCTCCCAAGGCATTCACCCTTCTAATAAATTCTTGGCTTGCAAATTCCTTTTTACGTTCATCTAATACACCAAAATCTGTTTGCTGCCCAAATAAGTCCACATAGTGCTCAAAAAGAATTCTTTCACCCCTCTGCGCCACTATGGCAGGATACCAGATATTAATTTGCATTTGTCTACCTTCTGATTCTTGGGTAGGATACAATTTTCCATTCCAGTCCGAATAGGGAATAGCAGGTCTTGACTGATCATAATGAAATTGGGTTTTAAATCCGACAGAATACGGTCCCTGCTCCAACTGGCCCCACATATCCGGTGGATCAACGTTTGAATTATAATTCGAGCATGAATAAGTCTGTACCAATAAATATATCAGAACCACCAAAGATGGTATAACGAAAACCTGTTTTCTCATATTTATAACTTCTAATTAAATTAAAAATCGAATCATTGGACATCTAAATTCAATGCTGACTTACAATAGTATCTTACATTGAATTGAATAAAATTATTCACGGCTGAAAAAGACTTATTCCAAATTTAGTAATTACATCCTATTTATAACTATTTCTTCTGCTCCACTTATAATTTCAATTCTTATAAATTATACAAAATTATAAACAGATCCCGGATAGAAACTAATATTTCATCTTTCTTTCAAGTTCTTCAAATACATTTCTTTTGACTGTTCTAATTTTTTCTAACAATGCTCTTTTGTTATTTATACCCAACTGCGAAAATGTCATAAAGGCTTTCAGTCTCATTTCGAATTCTCTATTTTTCAAAAATGATTCATAATTGACAGGTCGTACTCGATTAATGTCTCCCCAATCCAAATTAGTCGATATGATGTCATTCAGTGAAGACACCTGAACATGCCTTTCTAATCGCTCAGATTCATCCAGGTCATGCACCTCATTTTGATACATGTTTGATAATTGTCTGCGAAGGCTATCATTAGAAATATTATTTATGCCCCAATTTTCAATAGAGTTATATGCTGCGCTTTTAATAGAATACGTATTCCAAAAATTGAACAGATTAAAATGACCCTGAAGACTGTCGTGCCATGGCATTTTATATTCTATAACATCAATAATAACTCGCTTACTCTCCATTATCCTATAATCCATTTTTAAATTGGAAGAAAAGAGTTTTTCAGTTTCCTTAAGATCATCGTGTAATTCCGATAATAGCTTTATTTCAATTGTATTTTGATTAATATTTCTCTTCCATTCATTTAACATAAGAGCAATCCAAATACCAATTACGATGAGCAGTATTTCTCCTATAGCATAAACTGAATACCTCCTCAATTTTCCATCATTTAATAATGTGTATCTTATTTTCCTGAAGAATTTAAACATGGTAGAATATAACTATTTAAAACTAATGTCCTTTAGATTCGATCAACGAATTCTTTTTTTTATTTGCTCTACTACATAGTAAGTTGCAGGGCAAATCTGTGTATTCCAGCTATGAAGGTGGCTTCGCGACGAAAATCCAGACTTATGCGTATGTGGAAATTTTCTGCAATCCTTTGGTCTTGCTGAATATATTTGGCAACTATTATCAGTTTGATTGAGAAATGGACAAGGCAACTTATTAAAAGTCCAATCCTTTTCTTCGTCCAATTCCAGGTACTTATCCTCTATTTGATCGATCGTCATGCCCAGAAATTCAGCGATATTGGCAATGTCAGAATCCTTTAATACAGGCTTGGATACTTTACAACAATTCCCACATTTTAAACAATTAATTTTTTCAAAAGCTTCTTTATGCAATTCTTTAGCTATTCTATCTACTTTTTTCTCACTTTTCATTTTCAGCGATCGTATATACTGAAAATTTGCATCTCTTTTCCTTTCGGCATTTGCCCGCCAATCTTTTAAAATCTCTTCCATCGTTATTAATTTTATTCTGCCATTAAAATGAATGACCTGAAATTTGCATGCGATTTCAGAGTAGTATTTTTAAATTTCCGTGCATGAATACTATCACTTAAAACATTTTCAGAAAAGCCCTTATGGGATCTATCCCAACCACAGAAATAAACTAAAAAGAATTCAAGAATATAGACTATTCAGTGCCAGAATTAAATGCTACTTCCTACGTAAAAACGTCCAAATCCAACCACCAATTGTGATCGTTAATAGACCGTATCCAGCTCCGGGTAATGGTGTAGTTGACAAGACTTGCTCCCCCATGAATATTTTTGCAGCAGCCATCGCAAAGGGAATTGATGCCAGAATTCCTGATATGCGGATAAAGAATGGAAAGCCCTTTGGAATACTGATGAATAACAAGCCGGGAACATACAAGGCCATACCAGCGCCAAAAGAAGGTTGCCCGCCTATCTGTCCCAATGGCATTCCTACTGTCATAATAGCTTCGGCTATTGCAAACAATAGAAAACCAGTAGCCATATAATCATTGTTTTCTCTTAAGTATTTTACGGCTAAAAATACAGTTGCAGAAACTAAAGCAACACTGCTTATCTCATACAAAACTATTTGAAGGACGGGTGGTTCGACAAATAAGCTTCCGGATACTCCAAATATTGCGCCGACAGCCAGGCCAATAGATGCAAGAATACTTTCTGATCGATTCATGATATTTTTTTATTTAAAAATAATCATTCTATTCCTACTTTGCCATTAATACATCTCTATAAATCATTCATAAGACTTCTTTAATAGAAGCAGTATAGCTTCGATACTCTTCATGAATTGATCATTTCTTCTTATAGCAACTTTGAATTCGATTCATATTGCAGATCCCCCAAATCCTCACAAATAAAAGAGAAATGCCAAATTTTAAGCAATGATTAAGTACTTGGATTCCACTTTTAGCTGTCAAGAGTCATCGAGATGCTAATCGACTGGAGATGGTAGTCATGATTGTTAAAGATGAATTATGCGTTAATTGCAACTTAATCATCGCATCACATGTGTATATAATCTATGGCAATTCAGAAAAAAATACCATCATTCTTTTTTTAGAGTGGTATTTGATGGCACTCGCAGCTCTATATTCTCATCTATTTTAAGCCCAAGTTCAGTTTGCCCTTTTGCATTTATAATAATTTCCGCACCATTGTTGGGTGAAAAATGAGCCATTGTCATTGGAAATAAAATAGCCTCTTTATCAAATTTATATTTAGAAGATAGGGAATCCCAAATCCCGGTTGATAGATTGGTGATTTGATTAGTGTCTATTCTCCCTTTGTTATCTAAACAGTATAATTCTGAAATTTGAATATTTGAGAGAATTCTTGAATTAACTATAATTGAAGAGCTATCGGGAGAAATATCAAACTCAAATTCATTAGTATGAAATTTCAACTCAGAAACTATATCATTAGATGACTTAACAAGTAACGTTTCTAAATTCTGAGATATGTTATCAATTTTTATTTTTTGAGGATGCTCAATTTTACTATCGTCTTTCCCTTTACATGAAATCAACAATATCGCTAAACTTAAAAATATGTATTTCATACTTTTCTTTGATCTCCATCCAAATATTCTCCAAATATTTTTTGACAGGCTTCAGATGTTTTATTGCCAGGTTTACCATCCACGAGTAACGACACCCCAGGAAAGGTATTCAAAAACCGTTGAAGTTCATCCACTCTGTCTTCAACCTTATTACTGTGACTGAAGAAACTTTTATTCAAAACATTTATTTCCAATCCTTCAATTATACCCCTGTGTTCTAACCTTCTTAATATTACTGCAGATCCACATTGTCTCGAAACAGCTGTATTCGAAAAAACCCCGTCCGCTGTGTATTTTCCACTTGTATAGTGATTAGAATAAGACCATAAATATGGCGACTTGACATGTTGATGATATAACCTATACCCCCAGCCATTATAGTTTTCCAATTGGTACAAAAATTTAGGCAAACTCCAATCGGTTTCCTTGTTCAATCTCTTTAACTTAAGTGCATCTAAGGCACTTTCTTCCCATGTAAAGGGTGGGTTTCCACTTTTGGGTCTTCCACTTGGAACATGAGTAGTCCTTGAGCTTAATGGGTCTCCATTATGTAAATGAGTAGTAAAATTTCTATTAGATTCCATGGTGTGAATTAACCCGATAAAATACCAGGGCACTCCAATTTGATTACCTACGGACTCGTATCGCTGTTTGTTCAAATTGATTTGATCGACATGATTTTCAACAATGTCCAATTTATCTGATCGAATCTCGATTGA